>JAGWJU010000253.1 GCA_028865585.1 Elusimicrobiota bacterium
GTCCAATCGGATGGTGCCCTGCTGGATGTGATCCTTCAATCGGCCCGGCGTCGCCACCACGATGGAGGCGCCCTGGGCCAGGGCCTGCTTCTGCCCGTGGTAGCCCACGCCGCCGATGACCACCGCGATTTTAAAAGGAGTGAAGCGTCCGCAGTCGCGGAAAGACGTTTCCACCTGCGCCGCGAGCTCGCGGGTGGGCACCAGGATGAGCGCGCGCACGCCCGGCCCCGGCTTGTGCAGAAGATGCTGCAGGACCGGCAGAGCGAAGGCCGCGGTCTTGCCGCTGCCCGTCTGCGCGCAGCCCAGGAGGTCCTGGCCCTGCAAAGCGACCGGGATGGCCTGCGTCTGGATGGGCGTCGGATCGGTGAAGCCCATGGCGCGCACGCCGCGCATGAGGTCCGGATGAAGCTCGAGGTTCTGGAAAGACATTGGTTAATTATAGTTTATTATGGCTGTGAACAGTGAAGAGACGCAGCCGCGGCCGAATCTTTTTGCGGTTCTTGCGGCCGAGCCCGAGAACTGGAACCCGGCCGCCGCGGCCAAGGCCCTGGCCGCGGCTTTGAAGACTCCGGCCGTGGATCAAATCGCGCGGGCCCGTCGCGCCTGGGGCGTGCTGGCGGAAAACCTGGAGCGCCAGGCTGCGGACGACCTCGCTTTGAGCCTGGCCGAAAACGGTCTTCCCGCCGTGCCCGCGGCGCAGGCGCTGCTCGAAACCCCGCCGCGCGCGCTCTTGGCCCGGAGCTTCGTCTTGGAGGATGCGGGCCTGCGCGCGACGGCCGGCGGCGCGGCGCTGGAGCCCGTGCCTTGGGCCGGAATCTCCGTCCTGTGCGCCGCGGCTCTGCCGCAGACGGTCACGCGCACCATCAAGACCGCCCCGGAAATCGATTTAGGCAAGGAAGCCTTGAAGCTCGGCCTGACGCTGGTCACCGGCATTCCCATGATGGGGGGCGGCAAAAAAGAGGAGACCAAGGTCGTGCGCAGCTCGGACGTCGTCCAGGTGTTTGAGATAACCGCGCCGGGTCTGCGCTTGCGCGTCGCGGCGGATAACTTCGACTACTCCGGCCTGGGCGCCTTGAAGAGCTACGGCGCGGCGGCTAATTTCAAAATCCTCTTCGCCGAGGTCGCCAAACGCGCGTCCCGGGCCGTGCTCAACCGCGGCGCGCGGCTTCTGCTCGACGGCAAACCCCTGCGCGACCTGGGCCATGAGTCCGAGGCCGACCTGGATCGCGAGGGCCGCTGGCTCAAAGCCCTGGCCCTGCGCCGAGCGGCCTCCTAGCAAGAAGGGCCGCCGAACGGCCGTCACGCGGAATTTACACGCCCGCCATGGGCCCGGCCGGTCCGGCTTGATACCATATTCCCATGACCATAAAAAAATCACTGACGTTCTTGCTCGCCGCTTTCTGCGTCATGGCCGCTGGTTCGGCCCGGGCACAGCTCAATTGGGACGGATCCGCCGCGTCCAACGGCGCCGCGCTCCAGAAAACCTTGGCCAAAATCGCGGCTCGCGGCCGGACGCTGGGCGCGCACGGCCGCCAAAGCGATCCCAGCGCCAATCCGCAATACACTTCCTGGTACAGCTTCGACAACTACGAGGCGGTCCCGAAGGGCTGTCCGGTGACGCGGATCTCCGGAACGCCTGTCTCAAGCACCCTGATCAAGGGCGATCTCAAGCTTTATCCAGTCCACGACGGCCCGCCCAACCTTTACGCCAAACTCGTCGTGGCCGACAACGGCGTGGGCCCCGTCGAGTGGCGCAACGATCCCTCGACCATTCCGCCGGTCCTGCTCAAAGTCGGCATCGGACGGGACCCTTCGCACATCGCGCAGACCTTCGCCTACGCCATGCCCCGGCTGCGCTTCGAGCCCTTCAACGGCGACGAAGTCTACCAGGGCGGAACTCCGGTCGCCCGCTACTGGAACGGAGAGTTGGAGCTCCTGCCCGGCCACAGCCTGCAATTCCGGGTCAAGTACGTCTCCTCCATCATGCCCCTGGGCGGGGACGACTACGCCGGCGTGGTTGACGGCTATCTCGAAGCGGCTCTGGTGTCCGGAAACCCCTGGTGCCGCTGAACCGCGCGAAAGAAAAGCCGCGCGCCGGACTCCCGGCCCGCGATCTTTAAGTCCCGGGCGCGGCCGGATCGGCGATGCGGGGAGTTTTCGGAGAGAGGCGCGCGAAGCGGGCCTGCTCCTTAAGCGCTTCGCCCACGCTTGAGGCGATTTTTCCGTAAAGCCGCCTCAGCGCGCCGCCCACGACCGCGGGCGAGAGCGGCGCCGGAGTCTTCTCCTCTTGATGGAAGGCCTGCTCCCAAATCTGGTTGGTAAACGGCTCCATCGCGTCGAAGCGCATCAGCTCGCGAACCTCGATGGTCAGACTCAGGTCCTTTTGGCCCGGCCCGGCGTTCGAAACGCCGGCGTCCTCGATTTGCCCGACGATGAGAAGCTTGTCGCCGCGGCGGGCGGCGTCCCATTGGTCGTCTACGATTTCGACGGATTTAACCAGCCCGCTGGCGGAAAGTTCCCGCGCCAAATCCAAAGTCAGTTCCCGCGGCGAGAGCCTGGGACAGCGTCCCGAGCCGGCGGCGGTCAGTTCAATCGTGCTCGCATCCTCAGGCGGAGGACCATAAGGCGTCAGGTCGCGCAGGGGCATGAGCGCGGCCTTGATGGGAAAGCGCGGACCGTTCTTGACGAGGGGGGGATTGGGCTTGTAATCCAGGCCCGAGCGGCCGCAGCCGGCCAAAAGGCAAGCCGCGAGCGCGACTGCCGCCGAAGCCTGGC
>JAGWJU010000254.1 GCA_028865585.1 Elusimicrobiota bacterium
GAAGGAAAAAACCCGTTTCATTCGAGTTTCTATCTCGATTTAAACCCTGTTTCCGTTATCTGGGGGGGTATACACCCCACATCGATCTAGATCCGATCTCCCTATCATCTCCCCCCTATCTATAGCTCAAAAAACGAATAAAACAGATCAAAACAGATGGGATCTAGATCCCCATCTAGATGATCTCCCTATCATCTCCCCCCGATCTCCCTATCATCCGGCGTTTTCTCGACCAGCTTGTCCCGGACCAGCGGGCCAAGCGCGTGCCGGACCTGTCCCACGTCGGCTCGCCCCGGCTTCCCGCAGCGCCGCGCTAGGCGTCCAGGTTCGCGCGAGAGAGGCGCAGGGCGTTGGCGATGACCGAGACGGAGCTCAGGCTCATGGCCGCGCTGGCGAACACCGGGCTTAAGAGCCAGCCAAAGATTGGATAGAACGCGCCCGCGGCCAGGGGCACCCCCGCGACGTTGTAGACGAAGGCGAAAAAAAGATTTTGCCGGATGTTGGCCATGACGCGGCGGCTCAGGCGCCTGGCGCGCAGGGCGGCGGCCAAGTCTCCCTTGACCAGCGTGACGCTTCCGCTCTTAAGGGCGGCGTCCGTGCCCGTGCCCATGGCCAGGCCCGCGTCCGCCTGGGCCAAAGCCGGCGCGTCGTTGACGCCATCGCCGATCATCGCCACGAGGCGTCCTTCTTTCTGCAGCCGGGCGATCGCGTCCCGCTTTTTGTCCGGAAGAACATCGGCCAAGACCTCGGCAATGCCCAGGCGCTTGGCCGCGGCCTCGGCCGCGGCGCGCGAGTCCCCGGTGAGCATGATGAGGCGCAGGCCCTCGGATTTTAAGCGGGAGAGAATTTCGGCCGCGCCCGCGCGCGGCGGGTCCTCGGCGGCGATGAGCCCGGAGGCCTTGCCGCCTACGGCCAGGAACATGGCCGTGCGGCCTTCCGCGGCGAGCCGAAGGGCGGCCTCCTCCAAAGCGCCCGGGCGGACGCCGTTTTCATCCATGAACCGGCGGTTTCCAAAAAGAAGAGAGCGGCCTTTGACGCGCCCCGAAACGCCCAGGCCCGGCCGGGCCTTGAATCCTTCGGCCTCCGGAACCGAGAGCCCGCGCTCGGCCGCGGCCGCCAGAATCGCCCGGGCCAGGGGGTGCTCGCTGCCGCGCTCCAAAGCCGCGGCCAGGGAAAGGATTTCGTCTTCGGTAGAGCCATCGACCGGCAGGGCGGCGCAGACGCGCGGCCTGCCCTCCGTCAGCGTGCCGGTCTTGTCCAAGACCAGCGTGTCGACCTTGTGCAGGATTTCCAGGGCGCGGGCGTCGTGAAAGAGGACTCCCGCGCGGGCGCCGCGGCCCATGCCCACGCGGACAGAAATGGGAGTCGCCAGGCCCAGCGCGCAGGGGCAGGCGACCAGCAGCACGGAAACGGCGCTGACCAAGGCGTGGGCGAACCGCGGCTGCGGGCCCCACAGGGCCCAGGCCGCGAAGGCGGCGGCGGCGGAGAGGAGCACCGCGGGCACGAAATAGGACGAGGCCGCGTCGGCCAGGCGCTGGACCGGGGCGCGGCTTCTCTGGGCCTCCGAGACCATCCGCGCGATGCGGGCGAGCATGGTGTCCCGGCCGACTTTCTCGGCGCGCATGAGAAAGCTTCCTTCGACGTTGAGCGTGCCGCCGACCACGGCGTCCCCGCGCCCTTTGGCCTTGGGCCACGGCTCGCCGGAAATGGCGGACTCGTCCACCGAGCTCTCGCCTTCCATGAGCGTCCCGTCCACGGGCACGGCCTCGCCGGGCCGCACGCGCAGGACGTCGCCGGGGCGGACCGCGTCCAGCGGCACGTCCTCCTCCGCGTCGCCGCGCACGCGCCGGGCGGTCTTGGGCGCCAGGCGCAGCAGAGAGCGCAGGGCCTCGCCGGTCTTTTTCCGGGCGCCCAGCTCGAGGACTTGCCCCACGAGGGCCAGGACCGTGATGATCGCGGCGGCCTCGAAATAAAGCGGCAGGCGGCCCTCGGCCGTCCTGAAGGCCGCGGGGAAAAGCCCGGGAGCCAGCACGGCCAGGAAGCTATAAAGGAAGGCCGTGCCCGTGCCCAGGGCGATGAGCGTGAACATGTTGAGCGCGCGGCGGCGCAAGGACTGCCAGCCCCGCGCGAAAAAAGGCGCTCCGGCCCATAAGACGACCGGCGCCGCCACGGCGGCTTGCATCCAAGACCAAGGCGGAGCCGAAAGAAGGCCCGCGCCCGCCCAGCCGGACATGTCGGCCGCCACGAGTGGGATGGCGAGAGCCGCGCCGACCACAAGCCGGCGGCGCATGTCGGCCGCCTCGCCGTCTTGGCTGTCCTCATCGGTTGGGGGAAGGACCGGTTCGAGCGCCATGCCGCAAATGGGGCATAGGCCCGGCCCTTCCTGGACGATTTGGGGATCCATGGGACAGGTGTAGGGGCCCGAAGCGGGCGCCGCGGGTTCTTCTTCGGAGGGCTCAAGGTAGCTTTTGGGATCGGCCTTGAACTTTTCCAGGCAGCGCGGATTGCAGAAGAAATACTCCGTGCCGTCCAGGGTCCAGCGGATGGGCGGCTCCTTGCGCACCGTCATTCCGCAGACCGGATCAATTCGCTCGGCCATGAACTTATTATGCGATCTTTGCGGCTCTTGCGCCAAAATCGTCCGCGGTCCCTTCCCTACGCCTCGAAGGCACGCACACTAGCCCCACTCGTGCGTTTGCGCTATAATCTAACCCGACGCTTGCGACGCGCTCG
>JAGWJU010000255.1 GCA_028865585.1 Elusimicrobiota bacterium
TAAAAACTCCGCAGCCCTGTTCTGCGCGGCGCTCTGCGCGGCGACCTTCGTCATGGTCAACATCGAACTGGTCACGGGATACCCCATGCAGCCGCAGCACTGGATGTTCTTCGGCAACGTCTACGTGTTTCTGCTGGCCCTGGCCTTCGTGCCCGAGGCCTTCAAGCGCGGCGCGCGGCTCTGGCGCGGCGCGGCCTGGGGACTGGCCCTCGTCGCCCTGCTGCAGGCCGTCTCCTACGCCGCCATTCATTATCCGTTCCAAGGACTGCCCCGGGATTACGCCGACGCGCTGTCGTGGCTCGAGCGCAACACGCCCAAGAACAGCGAGGTGCTGACCATAAACCCCGAGGTCGACGCGCTCATCCCGGCCTTCACGCGCGACAAGGTCAACGCGGCCTTCGAGCTGGCCGTGCTCTCGAATTTCCCGCTGCTGCAAAACTGCGAGCGCTTCGTCGCGGGCTTGAAGCTCCTGGGCGCCAAGCCCAAAAGATTTTTCGACGAGTGTCTCTTCCACGCCCCGCGCTACGGCCGCCGCCAGGTCGTCTCCTTGGGCCTGCGGCGCGGGCAAATCGAGAAAGGCGACGTCGGCACCCTGCTCTTCTACATGACGCCGCCTGACCGCATTCCCGGCATCGTGGCCCAGGCCGAAAAGCGCCCGGCGGACATCCACCCCGACTACATCTGGTTCGGGGACCTGGAGCGGCAGTACGCCCGGCCCGATTTCGCCCGCGCCGCCCGCAAAGACTGGCGCGCCGTCTACCGCAATCCTTCCGTCACTATCTACGCCCGCACCGCGCGGGCGCCCCGCTCCTAGACATGGCCGAGGATCCTGTTCCCCTCTGCGTGGACTTGGACGGCACGCTCATCAGCGGCGACCTGTCCTTAATCGCGTCCCGGGCGTTCGTCAAGCGCAATCCCGCCAACGCCCTGCTCCTGGCCCTCTGGCTTCTGCGCGGCCGCGCCCGCTTGAAAGCGCGCCTAGCCGAGCGCGTAACGCCCGACTGGGACGCCCTGGCCTACCACCGCGGCGTCATCGAATGGCTGCGCTCCGAAAGAGCGGCCGGCCGGCGCCTCATCCTGGTCAGCGGCTCGCCTTTGGCCTACGTGGGCCCGCTGGCCGAGCGCCTGGGGTTCTTTTCCGATTTCGCGGGCAGCGAAGGCCGCGTCAACCTCATCGGCCGCGGCAAGCGCCGCTGGCTTCTGGAAAAATTCGGCGCGCGCGGCTACGACTACGTGGGAAACTCCCGCCGGGACGTTCCGATTTTCGCCAAGGCCCGCCGCGCCTACCTGGTCAGCCTCAATCCGCGGGTTCTCGCCATGGCGCGCAAGCGCGCCCCGGACGTCGTCCAAATTCCTCCCGCTTAAACGCCCGCGGCCGCGCGGCATTATTGATATTGTATTTCAACAAGCATTCATGCTATGCTTCTATTAATGAAACACGCTCTCAATAAGAGCATCGCCCTCGCGGCCGCGCTCCTGCCTTCCTTTATAAGCGTCCAAGCCCGGGCTTTCTCGCTCTGGGGCCCCGGCGCCCCCCTGCCGGTCTACAAGCTCGCCATCGTGGGGCGCCGCTTCGATCCGCCCTCGCTTTCGGTCCCGGCCGGACAGAAGTTCAAGCTCATCGTTTCCAACAAGAACGCGGAGCCCTCCGAGTTCGAGAGCTTCACGCTGCACCGCGAACAGGTAGTCACGGCCGGCGCCCAGACCGTCGTGTTCCTGGGCCCGCTGACGGCCGGGTCCTACGGCTTCTTCGACGACTTCCACTCCGGCGTCGCCGGCACTCTCAAGGTCACGGACCCCAAGCCCGCGGCCAAGGCCGGCGGCGCCGCCGAAACTCCCTCTCCGGCGAAACCCTGATGCTGGCCAGCGCGATCATCGTCTTCCGCGAAGTGCTCGAAGCCGCCCTGGTCGTGGCCGTCATCCTGGGCGCGACCAAGGGCTTGAAAGGCCGCGGCGCCTGGGTCGGCTGGGGCGTCGCCGCCGGGACCCTCGGCGCCGTCGTCGTCGCCGGGTTCATGGACAAAATCTCGCAGGCCCTCTCGGGCGTGGGCCAGCCCATCTTCGAGGCCGCGGTGCTCCTGGCCGCCGTCTTGATGCTCGGCTGGCACAACGTCTGGATGTCCCGCCACGGCAAGCGCATCGCCCAGGAGTTGAAGCGCCTGGGCAGCGAGGTTAATTTGGGCAACAAATCCATGACCGCGATTTTCGTCGCCACGGCCATCGCGGTGCTGCGCGAGGGCTCGGAAATCGTTCTTTTTCTCTACGGCGTCGCGGCCAACGGCGCGGGCGCCTGGTCCATCGTCCTGGGCGGCGTCCTGGGACTTTTGGGCGGCGTGGCGGTGGGCTTCGCCCTCTACTTGGGAATCATGAAGATTCCCGTGCGCCACTTTTTCCGCGTCACCGGCTGGATGATCCTGCTTCTGGCCGCGGGCATGGCCTCGCAGGCCGCGGCGATTTTGAACCAGGCCGATCTGCTGCCCTCCATCCGCGACTCCGTGTGGAACACCTCGTGGCTCCTGAGCGGGCAGAGCATCGCCGGCAACGTGCTCAAGACTTTGGTCGGCTACACGCCCGATCCCTCGGCCCTGCAGCTCCTCTTCTACGCCGGCACCATCCTCGCCATCGGCGGGCTCATGAAGCTCGTCCAGGAAAAGCAGAAGGAACGCTCGTGAGCGGCGTTTCCCGGCGCCGCGCGCGCCGCCTCGCCGTTTTTCTCCCCGCCCTTTTCTG
>JAGWJU010000256.1 GCA_028865585.1 Elusimicrobiota bacterium
ACGCGATCCAAGTTCCGGATGGCGACGGGCTCGCCCCCGGAGACAAACTTCTTGTCTCGCTTGATCCAGACGCCGGGCAAAGGCTCGAGGGCTCCGGACGCATCCAAGCGCTTGACGAGTTCGGGAAACGACTCGTCCCCCTCTCCCCGCACGATGGCGTCGACGCAGGGTTCGCGGAGCATCTCTTCGACCTGGTCGCCGAAAAAGAAGTACTGACCGCCCAGGACGATTTTCCGGCGCTGGTCGCCGGCCTTGATCCGGCGCGCGATCTCCAAGGCGGCCAAATGCGATCCGTTGTGCACGGAAAGCCCGATGACGGGCGCGCCCGTGCGCAGGATGGCCTCCACGTATCGGCCGACGAGCGCCTCATTTTCCGCGAAGAAGCGGGAGACGAACTCCGGCTGGTTCCAGAAGTGAAACTGCTCCCAACCCCACAGGCTTTCGTATTTTTTCAGGCGATCCTTCCACAGCAGAATATTCAAGTCGAACACCGCGACTTCGTGGCCGTGCTGCTTAAGGCAGCCCGCGATTTGCGCCAAGCCGAGCGGCGGGTCCACGGTCCACCAGACGGGCGGCTGAACAAGGGTGATTTTCACGCGTTCTTGCTCCCCGGGGCGTCCTTGAGCCAGGTGATGGGGAATTTGAAATTGGCGTAGCCGATGGCCGTGCAGCGCTCGCAGGCGTGATTCGAATGAGCAAGGACGCCGCGCTTATTCTGGACGTAGCGGCGCACATGGCGCCGGGAGGCCCGATATTTTCCTCCGTTCCAAAGTCCGGTCCAACTGCGCTCGAAAGCGTTCCCGAAATCGTCCGCCTCGCTTTCGATGCTGCAGCAAGGCGACACGCTGCCGTTGGGGTTGACCGCCATCCCGGCCCACGGCCACTTGCAGACGGCGCGGGCGGCGCCTGCCTTGGCGCGGGAAAAAGGCGCGGCGTCCAACCCAGTTCCCGCGGCTCCGACGCAAGAAAGGGCGTCCCGAACCCGCCGCAAAAGCGCCGCCCCGCCGCCTTCAAGCCCGCGCGCCTGCGCCGGCAGGCCGGATAAATAGGATAGGCTCAGCAGGTCGCGGGCCTGGAACCGCCGCGCATGGAATGCCTCGGAAGAAAGCGTTTTTTTCACGTGGGCGCCGCCCTTGGCGCGCGCAAGCTCCTGGGCCGCGGGCTCCTTGTCCGGCAAAGGATAAAGACGGAAATTAGGATTTCGGGCCGACCACTCCCAAAGATAGCCCGGCTCGTTGGGCAAGAACGGCGCCACAAGGCTCACCTGATCGACGCCGCGCGCCCTGGCGAAGGACTCGACCGCGCCCGCCTCGTGCTCATTATGGCGGAACACCAGGAACTGCCAGACGATGTGAGGAGCCGCCCGCCCCAACTCCCGGCGCTTGCGCGTTAAAATTTCCAGGTTCGCGAGGACCTTGTCGAACCGTCCTCCGACCCGGTATTTTCCATAGGTCTCCTGCGAAATCCCGTCGATGGAAACGCTCAGCACGTCGAGCCCGGAACGAATAAGGTCCTCGATGGCTTCCTCGGAGACGTCGTTGAAGTTGGCGTCGAGTTTGACTTCGATTCCGTAGCGCTTCGCGTGGGCGATCATGTCCGGCAGGCTTTTATTGAGCAGCGACTCCCCCCAATTCATCATGTCCATGTGGATGACGCAAGGCCCGACGAGATCAAGGAATTTCTTAAAGTGCTCCAAGGACATGGACGATTTGGTCCGCACGCCCCGGTTGGCGCCCGTAGGACAAAACGGGCAATGGAGCTGGCAGAAATTCGTCGGATCGACGGTCAGCCAGTAAGGTTTGCCGCCCCACATGCGGACCGATCCGCGCCCGATCAAAAATTCAACCCAGAGGTAGTTGGCAAGCTTGCGCCAAAGGCCCAAGCGCCGGAGCCGGCGCGCCACCGGCGGCTCGGCGTGCGGAAAAAGCAGGCGGAAAAGCCTAGTGGACATCGATTCGGGCCTGCTCCCGCCCGAGAGTCCGTTCGCCGGAACGTTCGAACCCGCAGCCCTCAAGCCGGGCCCAGGAATGCCCCTGGGCCGAAACGGCGAAGTCCCTGTTAGACGCAAACCGGGAACCTTTGGCCCGCACCAGCGCCCAGTCCTCGGCGCAGACGCCCTGCGGCGAATCTTGAATCTGAAGGTTGTCCAAAACCACGCGCGAGCCCTCGCAGGCCACGGCGCCGCAACGCGCGGCGCGCACGCAGCCCCCCAACACCTTCACGCGCGAGAGCCCCCGGGAGACGATTCCCACCTGCGCCTCTTCCACATTGCAGCTTTCCAAGGCCAAGCGCGAATCATCGAACGTCTGCAAAGCGTACTCCGTTTTCACCTTAATGATGCAATGCCGCAGGACGCCAGATGCGCTCTGAAGAAACAGAATGCCGCCCCACGGAACGTCTCCGTCTCCCATGAAGATTGGAGCATTCGAGGTTCCCGCCGCCTCAAGCCGGCCCAGAATCACGAGATCGCACGCTTCACGCTCCGAGGCTTCGATGGGATAACCCTCGGGTGCGGCGCGGAAAACCGAGCAGGACCATCCCGGCCGAGCCGCGAAGCGCACGCGCGTTCCCGCCTCGATGCGCAGGCTGGCGCCCTCCGGAACGACCACATCGCCGCAAACCTCGATGATGCCGTTCCACACGACTTTGCCTGAAAGCCGCCCCGACCACTCGTTCATGCCGCGAGAACCCCGGAGCCCGAGGGCTTGGAGGCGCCCAGCATCCTCTCC
>JAGWJU010000257.1 GCA_028865585.1 Elusimicrobiota bacterium
GTTATAATCGTGCCAGACATGGCCCTTCCTGCGGCCGAGCGCAAAGCCTTGCGGCAATTAGCCGCCGACTTCAAGAACCGGCGGGTCCTCGTCGTCGGCGACGTCATGCTTGACCGCTACATCCGCGGCAGCGTCTCGCGCATCTCCCCCGAAGCCCCCGTGCCCGTGGTGCGCGTCACCCAGCAGACTTTGGTGCCCGGCGGCGCCGGAAACGTCTGCGCCAACCTCGCGTCCTTGGGCGCGACGGTCGATTTGATGGCGGTGGTGGGCCAAGACGACGCGGGCACGAGCCTGGCCTCCGAGCTTTCCTCCCGCCGCGTGCTGACCGGAAACCTGGTCGCGGACGGCGACCGCGTGACCTCGCAGAAGTGCCGCGTGGTGGCCGAGCGCCAGCAAGTCGTGCGCTACGACTTGGAAAGCTCCGGGCACCTCTGCGCCGCGACCGAGAAGGAAATTCTCTCGCGCCTGCCCCGGGCCATCGCCGAGGCGCGGGCGGTCATCCTCTCCGACTACGGCAAGGGCGTCATCTCCCCCAAGATTTTAGCCGCGGCCATCAAGCTGGCCCGGCGCTACGGCGTCCCGGTCACGGTCGACCCCAAAATCGAGCACTTCAAGCGCTACAAGGGCGTGACCTGCATCACCCCCAACCTCCATGAGGCGTGGTCGGGCATGCGCCTGGTCCCCAAGCCGGGCGAGGACGAAATCGAGAAGCTCGGGCGCGCCATCTTGAAGACCCTGCGCAGCGATTCGGTGCTCGTCACCCGCAGCGCCGACGGCATGAGCCTTTTCGAGAAAAGCGGCCGGATTTCCCACATCCCCACCAAGGCCCGCGAGGTTTTCGACGTGACGGGCGCGGGCGACACGGTCGTGGCCACGCTCACCTTGGCCCTGGCCTGCGGCGCCACCATCAAGCGCGCGGCCGAACTCTCCAACTACGCCGCGGGCATCGTGGTCGGCAAGCTCGGCACCGCGGTCACGACCGTGGAAGAACTGCAGGAGGCCGTCTCATGAGCCGCCAAGACGTCCTGGTGGTCCTGCCGGCGCGCCACGGCTCGACCCGCTTTCCGGGGAAGGTTCTGGCCAAGCTCGGCAGCAGAAGCGTTTTGGAGTGGGGCTACCGCGCGGCCAAAGCCGCGGGCTTGGGCCGGGTCGTCATCGCCACCGAGGACAAACGGGTCGTCGAGGCCGCGGCCGCCTTCGGCGCGGAGGCCATTCTGACGCCCAAGACCTGCGCCTCGGGCACCGACCGGGTCTTCCTCGCGGCCAGGAAAAGCCGCGAGCCCTTCGTCGTCAATTTGCAGGCCGACCAGCCGCTCATCAAGCCGGGCACGCTGCGCCGCGTGGCCAAAATCCTGCGCGCCAACAAGGGCGCGGACATCGCGACCGCAGTCATCCCTCTCGACGACAAGAAGCGGGCGAAAAATCCAAACGTGGTCAAGGCCGCGCTGGCCGCGGGCGGCCGCTGCCTTTATTTCTCGCGCTCGCCCATCCCTTTTCCGCGCAGCGGCGCGCCGGCCGCGCAGTGGGAGCACCTGGGCATCTACGGGTTCACCCGCGCGGCTTTAAAGCGCTTCGTGCAGCTTCCTCCCTCGCCGTTGGAAAAAATGGAGAGCTTGGAGCAGCTGCGCGCGCTGGAGGACGGCATGACGATTTTCGCGGCGACGGTCACGGACGTCCCGGTCGCCATCGACACGCCCGAGGATTTGCGCCGGGCGGAGAAATTCCTGCGCAAAAAAGGAGCGCGGCGGTGAGCAGCAAGTACATCTTCGTGACGGGCGGCGTGGTCAGTTCCCTGGGCAAAGGCATCACGGCGTCCTCCATCGCGCGGCTCCTGCAGGCCCGCGGCGTCACCGTCAACATGCTCAAGTGCGACCCCTACATCAACGTGGACCCCGGCACCATGAACCCCTTCCAGCACGGCGAGGTCTACGTCACCGAGGACGGTGCGGAGACCGATTTGGATTTGGGCCACTACGAGCGCTTTTTGAACAAAGAGATGCACCGCATCAACAACGTGACCGCGGGGCAGATCTACGAGACGGTCATCGCCAAGGAGCGCCGCGGGGACTTCCTGGGCACCACGGTGCAGGTCATCCCGCACATCACGGACGAAATCAAGACGCGCTTCCGCGCCGCGGCCAAGGGCGCGCAGGTGGCGGTCATCGAGATCGGCGGCACCGTGGGCGACATCGAGAGCCTGCCCTTCATGGAAGCCGCGCGTCAGATGGGCCTGGAGGCCGGCGACGAGGGCGCGCTTTACATCCACGTGGCGCTGGTGCCCTACATCCGCGCCGCGGACGAACTCAAAACCAAGCCCGCCCAGCACTCGGTCGGCAAGCTCCGCGAAATCGGCATCACGCCCGACATCATCGTCTGCCGCAGCGAAAAACCCTTGAGCCGCGAGATCAAGTCCAAACTGGCCCTGTTCTGCTCGGTCGACAAGGAATCCGTGGTCGAGGCCCCCGACGCCGAAAGCATCTACGAAGTCCCCCTCGATTTCCACCGCCAAGGACTGGACGAGCAAATCGTCATGCTCCTGCGGCTGCGCACCCACTCCCCCGACTTGGACGCCTGGGAGAAGGTCGTCGCGCGCGTCAAGAAGCCCCTGCGCGAGGTGGTCATCGCCCTGGGCGGCAAGTACACCGAGTACAAGGACGCCTACCAGTCCGTGACCGAGGCGCTCGCGCACGCGGGCGCGGCCAACAACGCGCGCGTGCGCCTGGCCTACG
>JAGWJU010000258.1 GCA_028865585.1 Elusimicrobiota bacterium
GAAGCTCCTCGGCCTGCTTTCTAATCTTCGCCGCCTCTTTAGGGTCCTTCGTTTCGGCCGCCTGCTTTTCCATCTCGTTCGCGGCCATGTTGTAGTAGTTGCGCTGATAGACCATCCACATCGGATGGCTGCTGCGCCAGATGGCGAAGCACAGGACTCCCAGCAGAGCGAAATTAAAGAAGATGAATAGTTTCTTATACATATCAGATGTTCAAGTAGATCGCGGGCATCGTGACCAAATACTTGATGTTGAACGCTTCACGCGCGCAAATTTTGACGAAAAGGCCCATCATGGAAGCGACCAGCGCCATGGTGACCAGATACCGGGCCCAGTCGAGATTGCGGATGTAGCGCTGGGGAATGAGCACGCCGAAGAACGCCACGAAGAGTCCGAATCCGAAGATCCAGCCGCCTTGGCCGAAGTCCATATGCAGGCCGTAATGCAGAATCAGAATAAAGAGCCCTAATCCAACCGCGCAAGCCAATGTCGCTTTGATAAGGCTCAACTGCGCTTTAATCATTTTCGGCAAAACCATGATAGCGCCGAAGCCCGCGGCCAGCACCGCCAGACCCGCAGCCGTCGGGTACCGCCCCACGCCGTGCGGGCCGAACAGGCTCCAGGCTTCCTTCGGAGCCGGCATTTGCATCAGCCAGGACTGCCACGGCCAGTACCACATGAAATTTGGACCGCGGCAGAATTCACCCATGAAGATGAAGGCGAACCAGAGGAGAATGCCCATCAAGAACATGGTGCTGGCGAAAGGCCGCTCTTTGAGCGCATAGCGCCCGACGCCCTTGGGGCTGGGGTCGATGAATGGGATGGCCATCAAGCCAACGATGATCAGATTGGGAACCATGACGCCCGCGATCCAAGGGTCGAAGTAATAAAGCATGTCCTGGAGGCCCACGAAATACCAGGGAGCCTTTTCGGGGTTGGGCGTGGCATGGGGGTTGGCGATGACGTCGAGCGGCGCGTTGACCATCAGGGCCCAGATCATCAAAATCAGCAGGCAGGCCGCGGCCGCCACGTACTGGCGCTTGATGAGGTTGGGCCACGTGTCGATCTTGGGCTCGGTCACCTCGCCGTAGGGCGCGGCGGAAAAACCGTCTTTCCTGACGCGCCAGAAGTGCAGGATGATGAGAACGCCCAAAAGCAGGGGCACCGCCACGCAGTGCATGACGTAAAAGCGGACCAGCGTGTTTGCGCCGACCGTCGTGCCGCCCAGGAGCACGAAACGGATGTCGTTGTTCATGCTCATGTGCATGACGGAAGCGCCGAAGGGCCCCGCGTTGCCTATAAAAGGAGTGGCTCCGGCCATGTTGGTGCCCACGGTCACGGCCCACAGCGCGAGCTGATCCCAAGGCAGCAGATAGCCGGTGAAGGACAGGAACATCGTCAAAGTGAGCAGCAGAACGCCCACGCACCAGTTGAATTCGCGCGGTCTCTTGTAGCTGCCCGTCAAAAACACGCGCAGCATATGCAGGATGACGACCATGACCATGGCCTGCGCCGCCCAGCGGTGGATGTTGCGCAGGAACTTGCCCATCGTCACGGCGTACGTCAGGTCCTTGATGTCGCGGAAAGCCAGGTTCGGAACGGGCCGGTAGTAGAACATGAGGAGCACGCCGCTGCAAACCAGGACCAGGAAGAGGAAGAACGAGAGTCCGCCCAGGCCCCAGGTGTAGGTCCACTCCAGCGCACGCTTTCGGACCTTTGTGGGCTGGATGTGCAGCCACACGTTGCCGATCATGTGGTTGGCCCGGTCGCGCGGCGTGTCGCTCCATAGGCCGCCCCGGAAAATGCTGCGCCAGATCTGCGAGTTGACGACTTCTTGTTTCAGCTCTTCAATATCTGGCATTCACTCTCCTAGGAGAGGGGCAGGAAAAACGGGGGCTCGTAGTACATGGGCGGAGTGTCCTGGACGATGCTCTTGTCCACGATCAAATCGCCGGTGCTCGTGATCTCGAGGTGCGGCCGCCACAAGTTGCGCGGCGCCGGGCCCGCGATGATGAGGCCCTGCTTGGTATAGACCGAGCCGTGGCAGGGGCACTTGAACAGCTGCTGATCCTGGAACCAGTTCGGTTTGCAGCCCAGGTGGCGGCAGATGGCGATGAGGCCGTAAATGCCTTTGGGAGTGCGAATGATCCAAACCAGCTTGTTGATCCACTTCATGGAGACCCCGGCGCCGAAATCCTTCACGGGGCCAGCGTTGAAAATCTCGGATGGCTCGTAGATGACGTTGGGGAAGAAAAAGCGGCCCGCCGAACCCGCGATGACCGCGCCGAAAGCAGCCAGAGCCCCGTAGCCCGCCAGCAGAAACTGTCCGCGGCTCATTCCGGAAGAGGGTTTGCTTGACGGGGACGGCTTGACAGGGGGAACGGCTGGACCGGCGGAAACGGAAGTTTTTAACTGATCCCCACTCATTGCTCTTGAAATCCTTGCGCAGTAGGTTAACACTTCAACTTTGATTTGTCAACTTGGCCACAAAAAATTTTCTTTCGAGCCGTCGACAAAAGGCGGGAAAGAAATTCTCGCGGCCGCGCGGATCTTCAGGACAACGGCAGAAAAAAAGGCGGCTCGTAGTACATGGGCGGAGTGTCTTGGACGATGCTCTTGTCCACGACCAAATCGCAGGTGGTCGTGATCTCCAAGTGCGGCCGCCACAAGTTGCGCGGCGCCGGGCCCGCGATGACAAGACCTTTTTTCGTGTAGACGGAGCCGT
>JAGWJU010000259.1 GCA_028865585.1 Elusimicrobiota bacterium
GAAACGGCGGGCTCCTTTAGAATGTTTGATACAATAGGTTCAAGATGATGCCTGCCCTTGGCGATCCATCGAATCCCCTGCGCGTCGCCGTCGTCGGAGCCGGACCTTCCGGGTTTTACGCCGCCGAGGCCCTTTTAAAGCAGAAAGACCTGGCCGTCCGCGTCGACTTGTTCGAGCGCCTGCCCACGCCCTACGGCCTGGTGCGCGGCGGCGTGGCGCCCGACCACCAGAAAATCAAAAGCGTCGCTTTGGTCTACGATAAAATCGCGGGCCTGCCCGGCTTCCGCTTTTTCGGCAACGTGAAGCTCGGCCAGGACATTTCAGCCGCGGATCTGGCCGCGCGCTACCACCAGATCGTCTACGCGTTCGGCAACGAGTCCGACCGCAAGATGGGCATCCCCGGCGAGGACTTGGCGGGCAGCCGCTCGGCCACCGAGTTCGTGGGCTGGTACAACGCGCACCCCGATTTCCGGGACCGGCAGTTCGACCTTTCCTGCGAGAGCGCGGTCATCGTGGGCCTGGGCAACGTCGCCATGGACGTGGCGCGCATCCTGGCCCAGGACCCGCAGAACCTGCGCTCGACCGACATCGCCGGCTACGCCTTGGACGCGCTCATGAAGAGCCGCATCAAGACGATTTACCTTTTGGGCCGCCGCGGCCCGGCCGAAGCCGCCTATTCCCCCCAGGAAATCCGCGACTTGGGCGAGCTTTCCTCGGCCGACCTGGTCGTCAAGCCCGAGGAAGCGCTCGTAGCCGAGGCCTCCAAGCCCCTCTTGGCGGATCCCGCGGCGCGCAAGAACGCGGACTACGCTCTCGAGAAATCGCGCGCGGGCGAGGGCGCCAAATCCAAGAAGATCCGCCTGCGCTTTTGCGTCTCGCCTATCGAAATCACGGGCGAAAACGGCCGCGCCAAGGCCGTCAAAGTCGAGAAAAACCGCCTCGTGCCGGACGGCCGCGGCGGCGCCAGGCTCGAAAAGACGGGCCGATTCGAGACCTTGCCCGCGGGCTTGGTCCTGCGCGCCATCGGCTACCGCGGCGTGCCCATCCCAGGCGTGCCTTTCGACGAGAAAGCCGGCAAGACGCCCAACGCCGAGGGCCGCGTCTTGGACGCTCAGGGCAAATCCCTCGTTGGACACTACGCCGTGGGCTGGACCAAGCGCGGGCCCTCGGGCCTCATCGGCACCAACCGGGCCGACTCGGCCGCGACCGTCAAGCTCATGCTCTCGGACGCCAAGGCCGGGCAGGCCTTGAAGCCCGCGCAGGACGCGGAGACAATCGGCGACTTTTTGCGCCAAAAGGGCGCGCGGCCGGTCAGCTTCGCGGACTGGAAAGCGCTCGACGCGCTTGAAAAAGAGCGCGGCAAGGCTTCGGGCAAGGTCCGGGAGAAGTTCTCGAGCGCCCGGGAGATGCTCTCGGCGCTGGAGGCCAAGGCGTGCAAGTAGTCTTCGCCTACCTCATCCTGCCGTTTATCCTCGCCTGGGCGGTCATCAAGTTCCTGCGCGCCTACTCGAAGAACGAGGTCCCCGAGGACATCAAGGGCCTCTACGCGAAGACCCCCCTGCCGCGCGGACAGTTCCGCCTGGTGGAAAAAGAGGGCGGGCGCGCGGAAATCTTGGAAGACTGCCAGACCCACGACGACGCCGTGGAGAAAGCCTACCGCGCGATGCGCGCCGCCAAGGACGCGGGCCGCAAGGCGACTTTCCTCGTCCTCAACCACGAAGGCGCGGCCTTCGACCAGGTCGACTCCTAGCTCCCGGCCGGGGCCGGGGTCTTGGCGGGCAAGGGCGCGTAGAAGCGGTCCACGTACTCCTTGACCATGCGGTTGCCGCAGAACTTGGGCGCGGAAGAGCGGATGGACTCCTTCATCACCTTGACCCAGCCGTGCGGTACGCGGTCGAGGCTTCGGTCGTAGTAGAGCGGCACGATCTTTTTCTCCAGCGCCTCGTAGATCTCGGCCGCGTCGGCCGCGTCCCAGTCGGCGCCGGCCGGGCGACCGCCGGGCACGCTGATGCCCCAGCCGTTGGCGCCGTTGAAGCCCTCTTCCCACCAGCCGTCCAAGACGCTCAAGTTGGGCACGCCGTTGACCGCGGCCTTTTGCCCGCTGGTGCCGCAGGCTTCCAAGGGCGGCACGGGGTTGTTGAGCCACAAGTCGCAGCCGTGCACCAGGTAGCGGGCCAGCTGCATGTCGTAGTCCTCGACGAAGGCGATGCGCCCGGCCGTCGAAGGATCCTTGGCCAGGCGGTAGATGTGCTGGATGATGCTCTTGCCCGGGTCGTCGTCCGGGTGGGCCTTGCCCGCGAAGATGATCTGCACGGGCCGGTGCGGGTTCAAAAGAAGCGCCTTCAAGCGCTCGACGTCGCGCAGCAGCAAAGACGCCCGCTTGTAGCCCGCGAAGCGCCGGGCGAAGCCGATGGTCAAGGTCTCCGGAGCCAGAAGCGAACCCTGCGCCAGGAGCTGCGAGGGCTCGGCCAGGCCGCGCTGCCAGCGCGCGCGCAGGCGGATGCGCAGGAAGGAGAACAGCGCGTCCTTGGCCTTCTGGTGCACGGCCCAGAGCTCCTCGTCGGGCACGGCCTCAATCAACTGCCAGAGGCCTTCCTCGTCCTGGCTTTGCCACCAGTCCGCGCCCAGGTGCTTGGCGTAGAGCTTGGCCATGTCCTGCTCGAGCCACGTGGCCAGGTGCACGCCGTTGGTGACGTAGGCGATGGGAAC
>JAGWJU010000019.1 GCA_028865585.1 Elusimicrobiota bacterium
AACGTTTCGAGATCATCATTAATCAGGCGAACCTGCCGGGGGCGCTTTCACCCAAGGAGGTCGACCGATTTTTCGGCACCATGAACAAGCGCGTGCTGGCCTACATGCCTTGGGAGGACCTTCTGCCGGAGTGCGCCAACACCCAAAAAATCCTGGTCGTCGAGTCCCTGCAAAGCGAGTGGGTCAAGCAGCTGCGCCTGGTCCTGGGCCGCACGCTCCAGGTCCAGCCCGGCCTCAAGAGCTGGGATTCCGCCGTCTCCGGACAGGAATTCGGCCAAGCCGCCGATTTCTTGTGGAAAGCTCCTGCGGGCTCCTCCGGCGCCGAGACGGCTCCGGCCGCCGCCAAGCCTTCGTCCGTTCCCGCCGTCTCCGGGGCCGTCCCTCCGTTCTGGGACGAGCTTAAGGGCAAGCTGCATAAAAACGTGGTCGCGGCGATGGAAACCGAACACGTGCGCATCTCGGACGATCAGAATCAGAACGAAGAGAACCGGACCAAGGTGGCCTCCATTATCGAGGCGCTCATGCAGAAGGAGCGCAACCTGCCGCTTTCCCGCGCTCAAAGAGAGCAGTTCATCAGCGAGCTGGTCGACGAAATCCTGGGCTTGGGACCGCTGCAGTCCCTGCTGCGCGACCCCAGCGTGAACGAAATCATGGTCATCGCGGCGGACAAGATTTACATCGAGCGGCAGGGGCAGTTGGTGCTTTTGCCCATGCGCTTTCGCAACGACGAGCAGGTGATCCAGGTCATCAAGCGCATCGTGGCGCCCGTCGGACGCCGCATCGACGAGTCCGTGCCGCTGGTGGATGCGCGCTTGAAGGACGGCTCCCGCGTCAATGCCATCATCGCTCCGCTTGCGGTTTCCGGCCCGACGTTGACTATCCGGCGCTTCTCCGCCAAGCCCTACACGCCCAACCAGCTCGTTTCCTTCGGATCCTGCAATCAGGATATGATTGATTTCCTGGAAAAATGCGTTTTATTGAGAAAAAACGTCATTATTTCGGGCGGAACGGGTACCGGAAAAACCACCTTCCTTAATATGCTTTCCAACTATATTCCGGATGGGGAACGCATCATCACGGTCGAGGACACCGCCGAACTGCGCCTGGCCAAGCAGCACTGGGTCCGATTGGAAGGCCGTCCGGCCAACATCGAGGGCAAGGGCGAGGTGAATATCCGCGACTTGGTCAAAAACTGCCTGCGCATGCGCCCGGACCGCATCGTGGTCGGCGAGTGCCGCGGCGGCGAGGCTCTGGACATGCTTCAGGCCATGAACACGGGCCACGAGGGGAGCCTCACCACGCTCCACGCCAACTCGCCCTCGGACGCCATCTCGCGCCTTTCGGCCATGTGCTTGATGGCGGGCTCGGAGCTTCCGATGTCCGTGCTGGTGGAGATGATCTCGAGCGCCGTCAACATTTTCATCCAGCTGACCCGCTTTTCGGACGGCAAGCGCCGGGTCACCTACATCACCGAGGTGACGGGGCGCGAAGGCATGCAGATCACCATGCGGGACATCTTCCGCTTTCATCAGACCACGGTCAACGAGCATGGCCAGAGCGTGGGCTATTTCTCCGGTTGCGGCTACATTCCCAGCTTCCAGGAAGAGTTCAAGCTCAAGGGCTTAAATGTGCCGCTTTCGGTGTATCGGGAAACCAAGCCCGGGGTTCCTGCCAAGCCGGCGGGCGTCGGCGGCCCCCAGGGCGGGGGGTTGCTCACGTGAGGCCGCGCTTTTTGAAGCCGGCCGCCGTTCTGGCCGCGCTCGCGCTGGCTCCCGCGTTGTGCGCGGCCCAAGAAATCTTCAGCCGCAAGGACATCAAGTACCTCGTGGGCCAGCAGAGCGGCGCCGAACTGCACATGCAGGAGTTCTACCACTATTTCAGCGCCAACCGGGATCCGGCCCTGCAGACGCCCGCCTGGATCGACCGCATCCTCTCCGCCATGCTCAGCCATCCGGTCTGGAACGATCCCGCGCAGGGCGTCCTCAACGAGGCGGACCTTTGGCAGGCCCCGGTGGCCGTGCTCTACACATTCTACGAGACGACGCGCAAGGCCCTGCCGCCCTCCGACGGCGGCGAAATGCTCTCTCCAACGGCGCTGATCAGCGATTACGCGGACGAGCACGTGCGCATGGAGATGGCCATCGACAGGCTCTACCGCGCCCATTTGGACGATTCGCTGGAAGGCCGCGGCCGTCCGCTCTTGGCCGATCTGCGGCTCATTGATTCGGAAATGGGCGCCATGCTCGACTCCCTGGCCTCCGCTCCGAACCCTCCCGTGGCCGTGGATTTGGCGGCGATGGAGAAAAACGGCCGGACCGCGGCCGTTCCCGCCCTGCCCCCGCAGCTCGTGCGTTATCGGCGGGCCGTCATGGCGATTGCCGCGCTCAGCAACGACGCGTACAACATCCTGCACCAGCCGCCGCGCGGGTTTTCCGCTTTGGCTTTGGAAGGCAAGCGCGCGCCGGCGAACAACGCCCTTCCCTATCTGCTGTCGATTCTGGGCATCCTGATGATGTTCGCGGCGGGCTACTTGTTCGGGATGAAGAACGAGAAGTCCTTGGACGAATGGATCGCGCGCTATAAGGCCAAGGCCAAGGATTGGACCCGCGAGTACGAGCGCCAGTTCCTGGTCATCAAAGTCAATTATCTCGTGGGCGGACCCATCGCGCTGGGCGCTTTGGTGGGGCTTTTCACGCTCAATATTTGGGGCTTCCTGATCTTCACGGGCTTCGGCGTCTACGCCGGCTTGTCCCTGCCCGGATGGCTTCTGCGCAACTTGAGATTCCGCCGGGCGAGCAAGTGCGAAAAGCAGCTCATGGACACCATCATTTTGATGTCCAACGGGCTAAAGTCCGGCATCGACTTGGTGCAGTGCCTGGAGCTGGTCCAGAAGGACATGCAGCCGCCTATTTCCGAGGAGTTCGGGCTCTGCTTGAAGAATTACCAATTGGGCACTCCGCTGGAAAAGGCGCTGGAGGGCATCCAGGAGCGCGTGCCGAGCTATCTCTTGTCCTATCTCATCAAGTCCGTGGTCATCCAGCGCTCGGTCGGCGGAAACCTGACCAAGATTTTCGACCGCATCGTTGAAATCATCCGCGAGGAGTCGAAACTCGTCGAGAAGACCGCGGCCATGACCGCCCAGCAGCGCATCCAGGGCATCGTCGTGGGCATCATGCCCTGGGTCATGCTCATCATCATGTTCTTGTTCCAGCCCGGGCCCATGGAGAGCTTCTATTTCAGGCCTTTGGGCGTGGGCATCCTGCTTTTCTGCACGGTCTGGATCGGCATCGGCATGAAGATCATCAACAGCCTGGGAGACATCAAGATATGAGCGGCTCCTGGATGCGTTATTTCCTCACGCTTCTGGCGGCCGTCAGCGCCTGGGGGTTCTTCACGGGCCTGCGCAACTGGCTCAGCCCCGAGCCCGACGCGGCCGCGACCGACTTGACTCAGTTGACCAAGAAGGACATCAACGTCTCGACGGTCTTCGGCCGCATCAACCCCAAGGGCTCCGTCGTCGATCGCCTGGACTACCTGCTCATTAAGATTCCCGGCCTGGAGCCTAAACTTGAGGAAATGCACCAGCTTTTGGGGCGGCCCAAGAAGCCCTCCGCGCTCAACATCCTGCACTTGAAGGAGCTTTGCGCGCTCGCTTTCGGCGCGGCGGCGTGGTTCGGGACGAGCTCCGTCGTGATTTCCGTCGCGCTCATGGGCCTGGGCTTCGTTTTTCCGGACGTCTTCATCAACCGCAAAATCCGGGAGCGGCAGTCCCAAATCCTGGGAGATTTCCCGCCTCTGGTGGACTTGGCCGCGCTGACGCTGGAAGCCGGCCTCGACTACTTGACCGCCTTCGACCGCATCATCAAGAGCTCGGCCAAGAGGGGGCCGCTGGAGATGGAGATCGGCACCATGCTCGACGAGGTGTCCCTGGGCTACTCGCGGCGCGACGCCCTGACGCGATTCGCGCGGCGCACGGGCATCCAGGAAATCCGCTCCTTCGTGAGCCTGATCATCCAGTCGGACGAGTTGGGCACGAGCCTGGTCGATTTGCTGCGCAACTACGCCGCCGACATGCGCTTTAGGCGCCTCTCCCGCGCCGAGAAACTGGCCGCGCAGGCCTCGACCAAAATGCTGATCCCGCTCATCATCTTCATTTTTCCGACGGTGTTCATCATGATGCTCTCGCCCATGATCAAATCCCTCATCAGCGGAGGCCTGGGTTTCTGATGCGCGCGCGGATGCGTCGTCTGGCCGTCGTCTGCGCCGCGGCGGCGTTCGCGGCGGCCGTTTTACCGCGCGGCGCCCGGGCCCAGGGCGTGAAGGGCGATCCCCACGATTTGGGAAGCCTGTTCCTGGATTTGTCGAAAACCCAGTTGGGGACGATCAGCTCCGACAATGAGAAAAAAGAGTACCTCCAGACCGTCAAGCTGGAGGAGGATCGCATCACCCAAAGCGCCCTGCACATCGTCTATCAGAACGCTTACGATTTGTACCGGAAGGGCGACTATAACGGGGCCAAGTCGCTCACCGGCGAGATTCTCTCCATCGATCCTTATTACAGCGACGCCTTCATGCTGCAGAAGGCGTCGACGGAGCTCAACGGCAGCTCCAGACCGCTTTATTCCCAGCATCAGCTCGTGGAGGACAAGTTCCAGCAGGGCATGGAGCTCTACCGGCAGGGGCGGCTCACCGAGGCGGAGGAGCAGTGGAGCGAGGCGACCAAGCTGTCTCCCTGGAATTTCAAGGCCCGTTACTGGCTCGATCGGGTGCGGGAAGATTTGGCCCGGCAGCATTTCCTTCGGGGGGAGGAGGCCTACCGTCAGCGCCGTCTGCAGGACGCCTTGAACCAGTGGTACGCCGCCTTGGTCCTTAAGTCCGATTACCCCGGATTGGTCGCCGACATCGCCCAGGCGGAATCCCGCTTGCGCGAGCAGGAGGCCAACCGGAAACTCGAAGACGCCCTGCAGCTCTACGGCCAGGGCCGAATCGAGGAAGCCTTGAAAAAGATCGACGAGGTCCTGCAGTACGGGCCCGGGGACGAAAAAGCGCGCAAGCTCATGATGGAGCTTCGCTCCGAGATGGCCCAGCAGCACGCTTCCCTGGGACGCCAGCTCTACGACGCCGGGCGCTACGACGAGGCCGTCGCGGAGTGGAAGAAGGCGGAAAGTTACGGCTACGACCCGGCCATCGCCACGCAGCTCATCGAGAGGGCTCACGAGGGCATCCGGGAGGCGGCGCTGGCCAAAGCCGAGGCCAAGAAAGCCACCCAGGAAAGAGCCGTGCGCGCCAAGGAAGAAGCCCGGAAAAAGGCCGAGGCTGCCGCCGCCGCCGCCGCGAAACAGAAGCAGGAGCAGCAGCAGGCAGCCCAGCAGCAGGCGCAGCAGCAAGCCGCGCCCGCGGCGCCGCAGGCGTCCGGGCAGATTTCCGCGGAAGCCAGGCATGCCTCGGAGCAGCACTACATCTCCGGCATGATTTACTACAACGAGGGCAATTACGAGAAAGCGCGCCAGGAGTTCTCGGTCGCCAAGGAGCTTGATCCCAATAATTCCGACGCCGAGGTGGGTCTGGAGCGCGTGCAGCAGATCTTCGGCGGCGGGCCCTGACCGGGGGTTTTCGCCATGCGTCTGAGCGCCAAGTGGATCCTGTGGTTTTCCGGCATCAGCCTCTATGCCGCCATCCTGGGCGGCTTCGTGGCCTACGGGCTTTTCCAGCAGGTTTTCAAGCAGAAGCTCGTCCAGGATACGGTGGATATGGCCCGCCTGTACGCGCCCATCCTGACCAAGGGCCTGGCGCGCAACGAGGAGGCGATTTCCTTCAACGAGCTCGACGTCATCACCAAAATGGCGCATGACGAGCGCATCGCGGATCTCCTCTACCTCAATAAGTACGGCGAGGTGCGCTGGTACAAAGACGCGACCAAGATCGCGATGACCTGGGGGGACTTTACAAAACAAGTGTCTCTGCCCACGGACGCCATTCAGGAGGCGTTGGTCGCCAAGGAGCCGGTGCAGATCCCGGTTCCGGATTCCACGCTGCTCGACATCGCGATTCCGCTCTCTTCCAACGGCGAGGTTTTGGGCGTGCTGGACATGCAGGTCGATCAAAAGGGCGCTTTCGACGTCATCTCCGCGGACATGCGCAAATACGCGGCCGTGGCGTTGGTGGTCATGGCCGTTTTGGGGTTCTGCCTCTATTTTTTCCTCCACCATTTCGTCATTTCCCCGCTTTTGGATCTGCGCGACGGCGTCGAATCGATTTCTTTCCGGACCCTGGAGGTCAAGTTCCCGCCCCGCCAGGACGAGATCGGCGAGGTGGCCGCGGCCCTGGGCGTGTTTTTGTCCAAGGTCAAGACCGAACTCGCGCAGAGTTCGGTCCGCGACAAGCGGCGCGCCGAGGCGGAAAACCACTGGTGGCAGGCCATTCTGACGGCGGTCATCTCCAAGGACAGCCGCGCCATCGTGGTGGACGAGGACAACGCCGTTCTTTTCACCAATTTCCCCATTCCCAACGTCTCTCCGGCGGGGCCCGGCCGCCTGCACCTCTTGGACGTCATCGACACGCAGCAGCAGGAGGTGCTCCGCATGGTGGGGACCGCCTTGGAGCAGCCCAATCGCATCGTGGAGGGGGACACCGTCTTTCGCGGCGAGAGCTGCCACGTCAAGGCCATCCACCTGCAAAGCGAGGGGGAAAGCCGGCGCACCCTCATCATTCTCGACCCCAAACGCATCGGCCTGCACGTTTAGGCCTCTGCTTGCGTTTTGCTCTTAGTTCTGTTAATCTTTCCTCGGTAGCCGCGCGGAGCCGGGGCGGCGAAGGAGCGTGCTTATGAACTATCAGGTCAAGCGCTTGAATCCGTATTGGATCGTCCATCCGATGATCCCCACCGCCGTGGCCATCGGCGTCATCTGCGGCGCCGTCGGCTTCCTTAAAGAGCAGTCGGTCATCATGATCATCGGCGGCGTCATCGCGAGCGCGGCGCTTGTTGCGGCCGTCCGGCCCGTTTTTTCGGCCCTGCTGGGAACCCTGGGGCTTTTGGGCGGCCTCTTGACCTTCGTGATCATCCCCAATTCCGGGGCCGCGGAGATGGGGCTGGCCCTGCGGCTTCTCTCGGCGCTTCTTTTCGCCGCGTTCTACATGGTCCTCATGGACGCCTTGGTCTTGGTCGTATGCGTGCTCTACAACTTCTTCTCGGGAGCCGTGGGGCTCTCCGGCTTGACGCTCGAGCTTGGGGAAGCCGCGGAGACCGAGGGAGGCCCCGAAGCCTAGTTCATGAGAGTCAACGTCGTTTACGCCTCGCGGGAGCCGGGCCGCGGGACGGCGTTGCTGGAGGCGCTTTCCGCGAGCGGAATGTCGGTGACGACGCTCCAACGCGCCAAGGAAGTCCAGGGCATTCTCTCTCACGCGAGCTGCGATCTGCTCATCGTGGGCCAGAAGCTCGCCGATGAGGACGGCTTGGCGTTCGTCAAGAACCTGCGCGCACGCGGCCCGAACCGCCAGCTCCCCATCGTCGCGCTCGTAGAGCACGCCGAGGCTCCCGCAGCGGCTCCGGCGCCGGCCAAGGCGCCCATCGGGCGCGGCCATCCGGCCTTGAAGCGCCCGCTCTTCGCCAACTCCGCGCCCGCGTCGACTTCCGACAAGACCTCGGTCAAGCTGGCTTTCTTCCAGGCGGGCGCCGACGAGTGCCTGTCCTTGGGCTGGGACGTGGCCGAGTGCGTCGCCCGCATTAAATCCGTTCTGCGCCGGACCCAGGACGCCGCTTCGGAGGAGCTCATCAAGATGGGCCCCATCGAACTCAACCTGACGAGCTATACGCTGCACGTCTCCGGCAGGCGCGTGCCGCTCACCTCGAAGGAACTGGACCTTCTTTACGTGTTCCTCAGCTCGGCCAACCGGGTTTTGAGCCGCCCTTACCTCATCGAACGCGTCTGGGGCTACAACTATTTCGGCTCGCCCCGCACCGTGGACGTTCACGTCCGGCGGCTGCGGGAGAAGCTGGGCGCGGCCGCGCGATTTATCACGACCATCCCGTGCGTGGGCTACAAGCTCGTGCCTCCGGGCGGGGATTCCAGGAGGTGACCATGGCGGACTCGGCCAAGCTTTTGATTATCGACGACGACGCGCATCTCAGGGAGAGCCTTGCCGAAGTCCTGGAGTTGGAAGGCTTCGAGTGCCACCAGGCCGGAACGGCCGCGACGGGTCTGGAGGCCGCCAAGAAGCTTGATCCCCAGGTGGTCATCATGGACATCCAGCTGCCGGATTCCTCCGGCTTCCAGATTTGCCAGGAGCTGCGCAAGCGCTCGCCCAAGGGCACGGTGCTCATCATGATGACGGGCCGCTTTTTGTCCTCCGAGGAGAAGCGCCAGGGCTTCGATTTGGGCGCGGACGAGTACTTGACCAAGCCCTTTGATTTGGCCGAGCTCTCCATCCGCATCCGCCAGCTCTTGTCCAGATCCCGCGCGTAGATTTCCGTTTTGACGTCGCAATGTCCGAGGAACAATGGCTTATCGAGCGCGCCGCGGCAAGCTGGCCTATAAGATCCTCATCGGGTTCCTGGTCACGTCCCTGGTTCCCTTGGGGTTCGTCTGCTACAACTTAATCAAGATTTCGCAGTCCTCCCTCCAGAAGCAGACCCTGGCCATGCAGGTATCCATGGCCGTGGGCTTCGCGGATACCGCCTCCAAGTACGTCTCCACGTTCGAGAGCGTGCTCTCCGAGACCGCCTCGATGGGCGACTTTACGTCCATGAATCCGGCCCAGCAGCGGCAGTACCTGCAGAAGATCCTGGCCCTCCATCCCGCCGTTCTTGAACTCTCCGTGGCCAACGCCAAGGGACAGGAGACCCTGCGCGTAAGCCGCTACGCCGGGGCCGGGGCGCCGTTGAGAGACTTAAGCCGAAAGGATTTCTTCCTCGCCGCCATGGCTCGCGGGCAGTACGTCGGCGGTCTGGAGCGCTTCCAGGGCCTCTATCCCGACGTGCGCGTCGCGGTGGCCATCCTGCCGCCGCAGGGCTCCTCGCCGGTCGGAGTCCTTTCGGGCGCCATCAGCTTGAACGGCTTGTCCTCCATGCTGGCGATGGAGTTCCCGTCCACGGGCCAGCGCCGGGCGGCGGTGGCCGCGCCGGACGGCTTTTTGATCGCGGATTCCGATCCGCGGGAAGTCTACAAGCCGGACGCCCGGCTTTCCGACGACGTCCTTCGCATCGTGTCCACGCAGTCCGGCGGCGACGGGGGCGGGGAAATCCATCTTCCGGACGGGACGCGCCTCCTGGGGGCCTACGCCTACGTGAAGGATTTGGGCTGGATCGTCTACATTCAGGAGCCGCTGAATCTGGCCTACCAAAGCGCTTTGCAGATGCGCAGCCAAGTCCTGAAGGTCGTCATCTGGGTGGTCCTCATCGTCGTCCTGCTGGCCCTGGCTCTGTCCAGCAACATCACGCATCCGCTGCGCCTGCTGCGCGAGGCCGCGGAGAAGCTTTCCCGCGGCGAGTTCGAGGATTTGCCGCAGATGCTCATGACCAACGACGAGATCGGCGACTTGGCGCAGACCTTCTCCACGATGAGCGAATCCCTGCGAGAGAAGACGGGCGAACTCATCAACGCGAAGCAGGAGCTGGAAAAGTCCGCCAGGATTTTGGAGACCCGGGTCGAGGCGCGCACGCGCGAACTCAAGGCCGCGCAGGACGAGCTCATCAAGAAGGAGCGGCTGGCCGCGGTGGGGCAGATGGCTTCGGTGGTCGGCCACGAGATCCGCAATCCCCTGGCCGTCATCAACAACTCGGTCTATTTCCTCAAGACCAAGCTCGCGCAGGTCCTGCAGGGCGATCCGAAGCTTTCCAAGCACGTCAAAATCATAGAATCGGAAATCCAGCAGGCCAACGGCATCATCAACGAGATTCTGACCTACTCCCGCAGCCGGGACTTGAAGCCCGAGCGCGTGGCCCTGAACACCTGGCTTGAGGACGTGCTCTCGGTCTACCCCTTCCCGCCGCACATCCGCGTGGACAAGGTTTTTTGCGCGGAAAATCCGCCCGTGGACATCGACACCACCGAAATGCAGCAGGCCATCCGCAACATCATCGGCAACGCCATCGAGGTCATGCCCGCGAGCGGCGCCATCCGCGCGCGCACGACCATGTCCGGGCGGGACGCGGTCTGCCTGGAGCTTGCCGACAGCGGGCCGGGCATGCCGCGCGACGTGCTCGACAAGATTTTTACGCCGTTCTTCACGACCAAGGCGCGCGGCACGGGGCTGGGGCTGGCCGTCGTGCGCAAGGTCATGGACAGGCACAAGGGGCGCGTGGAGGTGGAGAGCGAGGCCGGCCGCGGCACGACGTTTAGGCTCTACCTTCCCGTGGCCGCGGCGGTCCGGAGCGTCCAGGCATGAAGGGCGGAAAGATCCTCATCGTCGACGACGACGACAACATGCGGGAGAGCCTCAACGACAACTTGGACGTCGCCGGCTACCAGGTCAGCCAGGCGCCCAGCGGAGGCGCCGCCATCGAGGCCGTGCGCCGCGAATTTTTCGGCGTCATCCTCATGGATTACAACCTCACCGACATGACCGGCATCGAGACCATCCGCCAAATCCGCCAGATCAATAGGGAGAGCCAGATCCTGATGCTCACGGCCCAGGCTTCCCTGGACACCGCGACGGAGGCCATCCGGGAATCGGTCATGGACTTTTTCCCCAAGCCCGTGGAGTTCGACAAGCTCAAGCGCTCCATCGAACGGGCCTTCGAGCGCCTGCATCTCATCCAGGAAAACGCCCGTCTCATCGCCGATTTGCAGAAAGCCAACGAGGAGCTGAGCCACTTGAACCACATGAAGTCCAAGTTCATGTCCATGTCCTCCCACGATCTGGCCAACGCGCTCATGAGCCTGCAGACCAATTTCGAGCTGCTTTCCGATGGCCTGAAGCTCGCCCCGGAGCAGGCCAAGCGCGTGGCCGCCATCTCGGGCAGCATCGACCAGGTCGCCCATCTGGCCTCGGACTTGGTGGACTGGGCCGCCATCGAGCAGGGCAAGTTCCGCCTGGAGTTCGAGCCCGTGGACGTCGCGGCCATGGCCGCGGAAGTGGCCGCGGGGCCGCAGGCCCGCGCCCAGGCTCGCGGCATCGCGCTTTCGGTCGAGGCCGAACAGGGGCTTCCGGCCCTGTCCGCGGACAAGAGGCGCCTGGCGCAGGTCCTGACCAACCTTCTTGAAAACGCCATCCGCCATACCACCCGCGGCGGAACCATCGCCGTGCGCGTGGCCCGGAAAGGCGGGTCCGTCTCGTTCGCGGTCACGGACACGGGCGAGGGCATCGCGCCGGCGGAATTAAGCCGCATCTTCGAGAGCTTCTATCAGGGCTCGGGAAACGGCGGGCGCCTGGGCCTGGGCTTGGCGATTTCCAAGGAAATCGTGGAGGCTCACCGCGGATCCATCACCGTGGAGAGCCCGGGGCCGGGCAAGGGCGCGACGTTCCGGTTCTCCCTTCCGATTCCCAAGGCTTAGCCGAGGACTCGATGACCAAGCAGGAATTTCTGGAGCAGCTTGAGCGGGCTCCGATGGCCCTGCCGGGGCTTCCGGTAAGCTCCGCCATGGTCCGGCGCCTGGCCGATGAGCTCAAGGCGGGCGAGCCTCTTTGGTGGAAAAACACGGCCGCGGCCTGGCAGGGCCGGCGCTTCGTCGCCTGGACCGAGGCATGGTCTCTCTTTTTGGCCGCGGCGCACTTCGAGGCCTTGAACGACGCGAAGAGCCCGCTCATCCCCTATTTCCCGTCTTGCGGCGGCACCGACGAGGCCGATCCGGGCCTGGCGCTGAGCCGTTTTTTGGCCGCCGCGCCCGGCTCCTTTTACGAGCGCCTGCGCTCCGGCGAGCGGCGCAGCTTCGTGCAGGCGCGGGCCCAGCTTTGGCTGGGTCCGGCCATGCTGTTTTTTCAGACGCGCCGCCTGCCCTACTATCTGGTCGAGGTCAACGCCGGCGCGGGCCTGAACCTGGCCGCGGACGTTTTCTCCCAACCCAAGGGATTCCGCCCCAACCTCGTTCTGGCCCGCATCGGCCTGGACGCGGAGCCGCTTTTAATCGAGGACATCGCGCATCGGCGGTGGCTGACGGCGGGCCTCTTGCCGGACCAGATGCCGCTCATCCGGGCCTTGGATGAGGCCGTGGAGAAGCTGCGGCAGAAGCAAAGCGGCGAGGACTCCTTCATCCAGTTGGTCGAGTGCGGCGCGGCCCTGGCGCCGCGCTTCGCGGCCAAGAACGTTCCGCCGGAGGACGAGGCCGGACTCCTTATTTTCAACATGGCCGTGACGTCCCGCATGGACGACGCGCGCTACGCCCGCTACGCCGCGGACATGGCCGAGATGATGAAGCCCTGGGGCGATCGCGCCTTGTGGCTCGAGGTCGAGAGCGTGCGGGGGGAGATTTACTCCATGACCTACCAGCTGCGCCTGCACAAGATGGCGCAGGGGCGGCTGCACAGCCACGTCATGGCCGCCTTTGACTTCAACGCCAAGACCGTGGCCTATGACCGGGCCAAAACCGAGCAATTCCTCTCGGTCCCGATGTGACCAAAAGCGCGCCCATCCCGCGTTGAAATGTGGCGCTTTTGGGCTTAAACTCATAGCATGCGCCCTTGTTTTCCGCACGGCGAGCGCGGGGTGACCTTGACCGAGCTCATGGTGGCGGTGGCCATCCTCGGCATCGGCACGCTTGGCTTTATCGGAGCGTTCTCCGCCATCAGCCGTTCCCTTCACATTTCACGCGGACAGACTCTCGCGACGAATTTGGCGCAGGAAAAAATAGAAGCTCTTAAGAACTTGAGCTATTATGAGCTTCTGATTACTACGGCCGCCTCGACCGATCCGGCCGGCCTCGCGTATGACACGGGAAACTACCCTCCTGAACAGATCTC
>JAGWJU010000020.1 GCA_028865585.1 Elusimicrobiota bacterium
CATTCCATGCCCAGCGGCCGACGCTTTTTTGGTCCAAGCCAAAGGCGACTCGATGCAAGAACGCATTTACGACGGCGACTTGGTGCTGGCCCGCCGGCAAAACACGGCCGAAAACGGCGACTTGGTGGTCTGCGTCAACAAGGGCGAGGCCCTCATCAAGAAGTTCAAGAAGGACCAGGACGCCGGCGGCGTAATCTTGATTTCTCTGAACTCCAAGTATGAGCCCTTCTTCGCCGCGCGGGAGGACTTCCGGATCGAGGGCGTGGTTAAGGCCATCATCTCCCGCGCGGTAAATTAACGCCGGCGCCTTCAGCGGCTAAACAGGCGCGTGTCCACGAGTTGGAAACTCGTGCGCAGGCTCACCGCGCCCGCCCCCTGGGACAGATCGGGCACCTCGGCGTAAAAAACGCGCATGACCGTGTCCTGATCCGCCCACCAAAACTTACCCTGCGAGTGGTGCGGCGGGCCATAAACCAAGGCCACGTCCCCGGCCAAAGCGTCGGCGGGCTTCTTGTGGGTGAAGTCCGCGTCGTAGACGATCTCAATTTCCGCCAGCTCTCCGCCCAGGAAGCCCTGCAAGCCGTCGAAGCCGAGGCGGATCTCCCGCACGCCGGCGGGCATGGCTTTGACGCATTTCGCGCTCAAATCGAAGCGCTTGACGCGGCCGCCGAGCTCGCTTTTAGCCGGACAGGACTTGAGGCCGGGATAGTCGCGCGCGACACGGCCGGGACTTTCACCCAAGGAGAGGTTGAGGATGCTCCGCTGCACGGGCCGCAAAAGCCCCGCCGGAGGCGCCCCGGCGCACGCCGCGCACAAAAGAACCGCGGCCGCGCCGGCCCAAAGCCGCGCGCGGATCACCTAGCGGACCGCGCTTTGCGGCGCGCCGCGCTGCAGGGCCCGCGCGTAGTAGCGGCCGCCGCGCAGCAGCCGGCCGCCGTAGTAAGCGAAGGTCAGGTGGCCGACGCGGGTGATGAAGTTCTTCGCCCGGCGATAGCTGCGATTGCGGCCGGTGAGCACCGTGAGCGCGTAGTCGCCGTAAGGGGTGAAGAAAACGGCCGAGTCGTGGCAGGCGCGGCGCTCCAAGCCCGTCTTGTGCGCGATGACCCAGCCCCAGGGCAGGCCCTTGGCCAAACGCCCGGCTTCGGGCTTCTTGTAGCGCAGGATGTCGAGCATCATGCGGCTGGCCGCAGGATCGACGAGTTGGCCGCGGTAGATCTTGGTCAGCAAAAGGTTCATCTCGCGCGCCGTGGTGTAATTGTCCTCGGCGATGCGTCCGCTGCGCAGGCTCATGCCCGCCCAGTGGATGGTCGTATGAACAAGGCCCATCTCCCGGAACTTTTGCCGGGCGTAGCGCGCGCCCACGGTGTTGAGCAGCATGTTCGCCGCGGTGTTGTCCGACTCGCTGATGAGGTGGATGAGGAGATCGCGCACCGTGAAGCTCGTCCCGGCCGGGCTCCACTTCATGGTTCCCGAGCCGCCGGCGCGCAGTCGGCGGGTCAAAACCAGGCGCTGATCCAACGAAAGCCCGCCCGCCTTGATTTTATAGAAAACCGCAACCATCAAGGGCAGCTTGATGAGGCTCGCGGCGCGGAATACCTCGTCGGGATGGTACGCCCAGACCGCGCCGCTGCCCAGATCCTGCAGGTAGATGGCGACAGGCTCCGGGTAGCCGCGGGCCAGGCGGTAGAGATCCTGGGTCATCAGGCGCCATTTTTGCGGCGTCATCAGGGCGTTGGAGAACGCCGGCCGGACCGAAGCGGAATCCCCGGGCATGACAAGCCCGCCGGAAGGCGCCGCCACGGGAAAGCGCGCCTCGACCGCGGGCGCCTCGGCCCTTGGAGCGGCGGCCTTGCTCCAATCGAGCTTGTATCCGAGCGCCAAAGAGGCGGCCACGGACAGCACGGCCGCAGCGAGGAGCGGCCCCGCCCGCTCCAAGCGGCGGCGCAAACGGCGCGGCCTCGCGTTATTCTCCTTGTCGATCATGAATCGGAAGCCGCACCCCCGGCCAGGCTCGCGCCGCGGCGGGAGCAGGCGGGCTCTCCTAAGACTGCTTGACCTTGGCGAAGGGGCTGGCGCTGAAGGCCAGCTTTTCTCCCGAGCCGTCGACGTCCACGTAGATGGTCGAGTCCGGGCCGAACTTTTTCATCAAGATGGCCTCGGCCAAGGGATCCTCCACCTCGCGCTGGATGGTGCGCGCCAGCGGCCTCGCGCCGTAGTTGGCGTCGAAGCCCCGCTTGACCAGGAACTCCTCGCTCTCCGGGGAGAACTCGATCTTGTAGCCCTGCGGCTCCATCTTGGCCCGCACGTGCCCCAGCATGATGGTGAGAATTTTCGTCATCTCATCCTCGCCCAGCGGCCGGAAAACCACGATCTCGTTGACCCGGTTGATGAACTCGGGGTTGAACACGCGGCGCACCTCGTCCATGACCGTGTCCTTCATCTTCTTGTAGTCGCGCTCCTCGGGATTGTCCGAGTCGGCCGTGAAGCCGATGGCCTTGCCGTGGGAGATGAGGCGCGCGCCCACGTTGGAAGTCATGATGATGACCGTGTTCTTGAAGCTGACCTTGTGCCCCAAGTTGTCGTTCAAGATGCCGTCGTCCATCACCTGGAGCAGGATGTTGAAGATGTCGGGATGGGCTTTCTCGATTTCGTCCAAAAGCACCACGGAGTAGGGCTTGCGGCGCACGGCCTCGGTCAGCTGCCCGCCCTCCTCGTAGCCCACGTAGCCCGGAGGCGCGCCGATAAGGCGGGAGACCGCGAACTTCTCCATGTACTCGGACATGTCGATGCGGACCATCGCCTCCTCGTTGCCGAAGAGGAACTCCGCCACGGTGCGGGCGACCTCGGTCTTGCCCACGCCGGTGGGGCCCAAAAACAGGAAGCAGCCGACGGGCTTCTTGACGTCCTTCAAGCCCGCGCGCGAGCGGCGGATGGCCTGGGAGATGATGCGAATCGCCTCCTCCTGGCCGACCACCCGCTTATGGAGGTTGTCCTCCATGTGCACGAGGCGCTCGGTTTCTGACTCGGTCAAAGACGTCACGGGCACTCCGGTCCACTTGGAGACCACGGCCGCCACGTCCTCGTCCGTCAGGGTCGGCGTGTCCAAATCGCGCTTTTCGCGCCACTTTTTTTTGCCGTCCTCAAGAGCCTTCCTCAGCTCCTTCTCCTTGTCGCGCAGGCGCGCGGCTTTCTCGTACTCCTGGTTGGAAATGGCGCCCGATTTGTCCTTGACCACCTTCTCGATCTCCGCCTCCTTCTCCTTGAAGTGCGGCGGGATCTGCGAGGACTGCAGGCGCGAGCGCGAGCCGGCCTCATCGATGAGGTCGATGGCCTTGTCCGGCAGGAAGCGCTCGGAAATATAGCGGTCGGCCAGCTCCGCCGCGGCCTCCAGGGCCGAGTCGTCGTACTTGACCTTGTGGTGCGCCTCGTACTTATGGCGCAGGCCCTTCAAAATCTCGACCGTCTCGTCAACGGAGGGCGGATCGACCACGATGGGCTGGAAGCGCCGCTCCAGGGCCGCGTCGTGCTCGATGTACTTGCGGTACTCGTCCAGCGTGGTGGCTCCGATGCATTGGAGCTCCCCGCGCGAGAGGGCGGGCTTGATCATGTTGGAGGCGTCGATGGCGCCCTCGGCCGCGCCCGCGCCGATGACCGTGTGCAGCTCGTCGATGAAAAGAATGACCGAACCCTTGGAGCGGCGGATTTCCTCGATGATGTTTTTCAGACGCTGCTCGAACTCGCCGCGGTACTTGGTGCCGGCCACGACCAGCGCCAAATCCAGCGTCAGGACGCGCTTGGAGGCCAGAATCTCCGGGATGTCCCCGGAAGAAATGCGCTGGGCCAAGCCTTCCACGATGGCGGTCTTGCCCACGCCCGGGTCGCCGATCAGGACCGGGTTGTTCTTGGTGCGCCGGGCCAAAATCTGAATCATGCGCTCGATTTCGTCGGCGCGGCCGATGACCGGGTCGAGCTTTCCCTCCCGCGCCATGATGGTCAAATCCCGGCCGAACTCGTCCAAAGTCGGGGTCTTCGACTTGGTGCGCGTGGGGGTGCTGGGCTGCTGGCCCGCCGCGTGCTGGCCCTGCTGGCCCTCGCCCAGGAGATTCAAAACTTCCTCGCGCACGCCGTCCAGGCGCAAGCCCAAGTTTTCCAGCACGCGCGCGGCCACGCCCTCCTCCTCTCGGATGAGGCCCAAGAGCAGGTGCTCCGTGCCGACGTAGGAATGGCCCATGTGCTGGGCCTCCTCGACGGCGTACTCCAAGACTTTTTTGGCCCGCGGCGTAAAAGGAATCTCGCCCAAAAGCATGACGTTGTCGCCGGTGCCCACGATTTTCTCGATTTCCGAGCGCACGCGGCGCAGATCGACGCCCAAATTGGCCAGCACCTGCGCGGCCACGCCCTCGCCCAAAGCGATGAGCCCCAGCAAGATGTGCTCGGTGCCCACGTAATCGTGGTTGAGGCGCTTGGCCTCCTCCTGGGCGATCAGGATGACCCGTTGGGCGCGTTCGGTAAAGCGATTGGACATAAATTCCCCTCGTGCCTGCGAAATGGCCGGCTTTTTATTGTATCAGTTTTGCGGGTTTCAAGCCTGAACCGCCGCCCCTTCCTTATATATAAGTATGCCGCCGGCGGATTAAAGATTCAAGTCTTTTCTCCGCGCGGGCGGACCTCGAGAAAAAGTCCTCTCGCCGCCGCAACCTCGACGGCGCTCCCGCGCGCGATGCGGCCCCGGGTGCTGCGCGCGTCCCACAGGGCCCCCTCGACCAGGACCTTGCCCTCCGGATCGAGATCCGTCTCGGCCAGGCCCCGGGCGCCGACGAGACCTTCGGCGCCCGTCGCCGGCCGTCGGCCCAGAGCCCGGCCCACGATCGCGGCCAGCGCGGCAAAAGCCGCTCCTAAAACAGCCAGCGCCGCCGCCAGCGAGATCCACGGCACGGGCATGCCGCTTCTCCGGAAAAGCATCGCGACGCCGAACGTCGCGGCGGCGGCTCCGGAAAGAGCCAGAAGTCCGAAGCCGTGAAACTTGAACTCGAGAAGAAACAAAACCAGTCCCAGGCCCAGGAGCAGAAACCCAGCCGCGCCGACGGAAAGCGTCTGGAAGGAATAGAACGCCAGGATGAGCGCCGCCGCGCCCGCGGCGCCGGGGAAGACCAGCCCCGGATGATAGAACTCAATGAGCAGGCCCGAGACGCCCAGGGTCATGAGAATCGCGGCCACGCTCGGATCGGCCAGGGCGCACAGGATTTTCTCACGCCCCGACATGGGAAAGAACGCGACGGCGGCACCCCGCGTTTCAAGCGGCCGGGAGAAGCCGGGAATTTTCCGGCCGTTAAGCCGTTTCAAAAGATCGGGCAAATCGTCCGCCTCCAAATCGACCACGTTCTTGCGCACGGCTTCTTCCGCCGTGATGGAGACGCTTTGCGCCACCGCCTCCGCGGCCCAGGCCTGGTTTCTTCCCCGTTTTTGCGCGATGGCCCGCAGATAGGCCGCCGCGTCGTTTTTAATCTTCACGGCTTCCGTTCCGGAGGGTTTCGCGGCGCCAAAACCGCCCAACTCGACCGGATGCGCGGCGCCGATGTTGGTTCCGGGCGCCATCGCCGCAATCGAGGCCGCCATGGTGATGAAGACGCCGGCCGAGGCCGCGCGGGCCCCCTGCGGCGCGACATAAACAACGACCGGGACCCTGGATGCGAAGATGGCCTGCACGATTTCGCGCATGGAGGCGTCCAGGCCACCGGGCGTGTCCAGTTCGATGACGGCGGCGTTGTCCCCGTCCTGCTGCGCCGCGGCCAGCGCGCGGCCGAAATACTCCGCGGCGGGAGGACTGATGACGCCGGCGTAGCGCGCCAGAAGGATCCTCGGCGGCGCGGCGCAGGCCAGCGCGGGACAGGCCAGAAGCGCGGTTAGGAAAAGACGTGAAAAGCGCATGGCGCCCCGCGGCTTAATGAATGAGGCCGACGCGCGAGGGCGGCCAGTAAATGAACCAGGCCTTGCCCTTGATGTCCTTGTTCTCGACCGGTCCCCAATAGCGGGAGTCGCAGGAGCGGTCGCGATTGTCGCCCATCGCGAAGTAGTCGTGCGGCGGCACGGTCACCGGGCCGAAATAGTCGCGCTGCACGTCCTGGAGCACGGCGTCCAAGCGGTGGGTTTGCCACAAGGTCTGGTACTGCCGGCGAGTGAGGCTCTTGGCCAGCAGCGACTCCGGCTGGCGGTTGGGCCCGTCCACGTATTCGCCGTCGGGCGGCGTCGGCTGCTTTTGGCCGTTGACGTAGAGGACGCCGTCCTTGACCTGGACGACGTCGCCGGGAAGCCCCACGACCCGCTTGATGAAGTCCTTACCGTACTGGCTCGATCCGCAGTGCTGGGCGTCGGGCTTCTCGTCCGGAAAACGGAACACGATGACGTCCCCGCGCTTGACCGACCGCAGCTCCAGGACGCGCTTGCCCGTCAAGGGAATCTCGAAGCCGTAGATGAATTTATTGACGAAAAGATGATCGCCGATGAGAAGCGTGTTTTCCATGGACCCGGAGGGGATTTTGAAGGCCTGCAGCACGAAGTACATGAGCATCGCGGCGAGGAGCACAGCCGAAAAAACCGTTTCCGACCACTCCATGTCCTCGGCGAGGTAGTAGTCCTGCGTCTCCGCTTTGTTTCCCGCCTTTCGCCCGCGCCAAAACCCCGCGACGGCGGCCGCGGCCGCGGCCGCGAGGCTCAAGTAAATTTCGGAGGCCGACACCGCGCCGGCCGAAGAGGAGAACTGCGACCGATCCTGCATCGAGACCATGAGGACCAGGACCGCCGAGAAGGCGGCCAGGGCGCAGAACAGCGCGTGCCAGAGGCCGGTTTTGTTGGGGGTGTCCAGGGCGCCGGATTTCTCGAAGCGGCGGCTGGCCCAGGCGTAGGCCCCCATGGCCAAGCCGATGAAAAAAAGCCGCGCCTCCATCACGATAGAGACGCTAGCTTTTACGCGAGGCTCAAATCAAGGCGGCGGCGGCGGCGCCTCAGCGGCCTTCGTCGTCGAGGCGCAACACGGCCAAAAAGGCGTCGGGCGGCACCTCGACCGAACCCAAAAGCTTGGCGCGGCGCTTGCCTTCCTTCTGTTTTTCGAGGAGCTTCCTCTTGCGCGTGATGTCGCCGCCGTAGCACTTGGCGAGCACGTCCTTTCTCTTGGCCGCGATGGTCTCGCGCGCGATGATGCGCCCGTCCACGCGGGCCTGCACGGCCACCTCGAACATCTGGCGGTCGATGAGCTCCTTCAGCTTGGCGCAGAGGGCGCGCCCCAGGTAGTAGGCCTTGCTGCGGTGGGCGATCTGTGAGAGCGCGTCGACCGGGTCCCCGTGAATCAGGATTTCCACTTTGACGAGGTCCGCGGGCCTAAATCCCGTCGGCGCGTAGTCCAGGGACGCGTAGCCCTTGGAGACGGACTTCAAGCGGTCGTAGAAATTAAGGACCATCTCGGAGAAGGGCAGCAGGTATTTCACGATGAGGCGCTGTCCGGGCAGGTAGTCGATGGAGACGTACTCGCCGCGCTTTTCCTTAAGAAGGTTCAGGACGCCCTCCTGATGCTGGGCCGGCATCATGATGGTCGCGGTCACGTAGGGCTCCTCAATGCTTTCGACGTCGCCGTAATCGGGAAAATCGGCGGGGTTGTCCACCTCAGCGACCTCCTGCGTGCTGCGGCGGCGGATGCGGTAGACCACGTTGGGGCTGGTCGCGATGAGCGAAAGCCCGAACTCGCGCTCCAAGCGCTCCTTGACGATGTCCAAATGCAAAAGCCCCAGAAAGCCCAGGCGAAAGCCGAAGCCTAAGGCCTGGGATTTTTCGGGCTCGTAGCTGAACGAAGAGTCTTCGAGATTGAGCTTTTCCAGCGCGGCTGAGAGGTTTTCGTAGTCCGCGGCGTTGATGGGAAAGACTCCGGCGAAAACCACGGGCTTGGCGTCGCGGTAGCCGGGCAGAGGGGCGGACAGCGGCCGGGCCGCCTCCATGATGGTATCGCCGACGCGGACTTGGTGGACGTCCTTGATGCCGCACAGGACATAGCCCACCTCTCCGCTGGAGAGTCGCTCGGACGGCACGGGCTTAGGCTTCAAGTAGCCGACTTCCTCGACCTGGACCTCGTGTTCGGTTGAGAAGAACTTGATTTTTGCGCCGGCGGCGAGAACCCCGTCCTTGATGCGGACCAGCAGCACCACGCCGCGGTAGGAGTTGTAGCTGGAATCGAAAATGAGCGCCGAAAGCGGCGCGGCCGGATCGCCCTGCGGCGCCGGAATCTTCTCGATGACCGCGCGCAGAACGTCCTCGGTCCCTAAGCCCTGCTTGGCGCTGGCCAAAACGGGCTCGTCCTCGATCTGGAGGGTCTGGCGGATCTGCTCCGCCGCGCCCTCGACGTCGGCCGAGGGAAGATCCACCTTGTTGATGACCGGGATGATGCGCAAGCCCAGCTCTTGGGCCAAGGCCGCGTGGGCCAGGGTCTGCGCTTCGACGCCTTGGGTGGCGTCAACGACTAAAAGCGCGCCTTCGCACGCGGCCAGGGCGCGCGAAACCTCGTAGGAAAAATCCACGTGGCCGGGCGTGTCGATGAGATTAAGAGCGTATTCCTTCCCGTCTTGTTCGCAGCGCAGGCGCACGGCCTTGGCCTTGATGGTGATGCCGCGCTCGCGCTCAAGTTCCATGGAGTCCATGACCTGCGCCTGCATGCGCCGGAGCTCGACCGCGCCCGTGGCCTCCAGGATGCGGTCGGCCAGCGTGGACTTGCCGTGATCGATGTGCGCGATGATGGAAAAGTTGCGCAGGGATTCCGTGCCCACGGCCGTCACTCCCCCGGCGCGCGGGAAGAGAACGCCGGCGCCGCCTCCGCGATGAGCTTCCGGATTTGCTCTGATTCTGAGCAGGAAAGCGCCTTCTCAACCGCTTGGGCCACCGCGTCGTGGCGCAGCCCGCGCAGGGTCTGCTTGACGCGCAAAAAAAGCCGCGGCGAAACCGAAAAGCTGTCGACGCCGAGGCCCGCCGCCAGCGGCACGGCCTGAGGATCCGAGCCCATGCCTCCGCAAAGGCTCACGGGCTTCTTCTGGCGGTGCGCGGCCTTCACGATCTGATCGAGGATGCGTACGACCGCGGGGTGAAACGGATCATAAAGCTGGGCCACGTAGTCGTTGACGCGATCGACCGCTAGGACGTACTGGATGAGATCATTGGTGCCGATGGACACGAAGTCAACCTGCGGGAGAAAGACGTCCAAAAGCAGCGCCGCGGACGGCACCTCGACCATGATGCCGACCTTGAGGCTCTTGGGCGCCGGCACGCCCAGGGCCTTGAGTTCGTCCTGCGCCCGCTCCAAGATCTCTCGCGCGCCGCGAATCTCCTCCGAGGACGAAATCATGGGAAATAAAACCTTCGCGTCCTTGCCGGCGCAGGCGCGGAGCACGGCGCGCAGCTGGGTCTTAAAAACGTCGGGGTGGCGCAGAAACAGCCGGATGCCGCGCAGTCCGAGAAACGGATTTGTCTCGCCCTTGGGAGCCTCGAGCCCCAGCTGCGCCATCCGATCGCCGCCCAAGTCGGCGATGCGGATGACCACGGGCTTTGGTTCGAAGGCCTTCATGACGTCGGCGTAGGCCTCGGTCTGTTCGCGCTCCCCGGGAGGCTCGGTCCGGTTCAAGAACAGGCTCTCCGTCCGGAAAAGCCCCACGCCGTCGGGATTAAGCGCGATCACGCCCTTGATGTCCTCAAGGGAGTCCAGGTTGGCCTCCAGGCCGAAGCGCCGCCCGTCCAAGGTCGCGGCGGGAAGGCCGCGCAGTCCCAGAAGTTCTTTTTTGGTTTCCTCCTCCGCCTGCTGCACTCGGCGGTAGCGGGCCACGGTTTCCGGGCTCGGATTGACGATGACCACGCCTTGTTCGCCGTCCAAAATAATCGCGTCTCCGCTCTTGATCGAACGGCTGGCGTTGGAAAGCCCGACCACCGCGGGAAGCTCCATGCTCTGCGCCAGAATTGCGGTGTGGCTGGATTTGCCCCCCAAATCCGTCGCGAAGCCCATGATCTTGGCCTCCTGCAGGCCCAGCGCCTCCGAAGGCAGGATGTTTTTGGCGACCACGACGGACCCCGGCGCGGCGTCCGCGAGGCTCTTGCGGCTGATCTTCATGAGATGGCCCAGAAGCCGCCGGCCGACGTCCAGAAGATCATGGCGCCGCTCCCGGAAAAACTCGTCCTCCATCTTCTCGAACTGCTTGTTGACCGCCTCCATGGTCTCCGAGAGGGCGAACTCGGCGTTGACGCCCTCCTTCATGATGCGCTGCGGCACTTCACGCACGATGAGCGGGTCCTTCAAAATGAGCCGGTGGGCGTCGATGAGCTTGGCGTGGCTTTTTCCCAAGAGCTTCAAGACCTTGGCCTCGGCGGCATCCAGGTCTTGGTAGGTCGCCTTCTGCGCGGCGCGGAACCGCCGCACCTCGCCGGGTCGCGCCTCGCGCGCGATGTCGAGCCGGGTCACCACCAGCTCCTCGTCCTCGAGCACGTACGCCCGGCCGATGGACACGCCTGGGCTGGCGCCGATGCCCTTCAAGACGATCATTCCCGCTAGTCCTCCTGGAACTTATCCGCGAAAAGTTTGGCGATGGCGGCGAGGGCCTGCTCTTCGTCGGGCCCCTCGGCGCGGACCCGCAGGCGCGTGCCGCTCTCCGCGGCCATCATCAAAAGGCCCAGCACGCTCTTGCCGTTGATCTCCATGCCGTCCTTGCACACGGTGATGGAGCTTTTATATTTGGCGGCCTCCTTGGCGAAGAGGGCCGCGGGGCGCGCGTGGAAGCCCAGGCGGTTTTTGATTTCGAGCTCTCTTTCCTTCATGAGCCCTAGCGGCGGACGTCCCTGTGGAATTCCTGGACGGGGTGCCCCTTCTTCTTGAGCTCCTGGGCCAGCAGATGCGTCAGGCACACGCTGCGGTGCCGGCCTCCGGTGCAGCCGACCGCGACCGTCAAGTAGGATTTGCCTTCCTTCATGTATTGGGGAATCAGCGCCGAAATGAGGTCGAGATATTTCTTGAGGAACTCCCGAGCCTCCGGCAGGGCCATGATGTAGCGTTTAACCGGGGCGTCCAGCCCCGTCTTCCGGCGCAGGCCGGGAACGTAGTTGGGGTTGGGCAGAAACCGCACGTCCATGACGATGTCGGCGTCGATGGGCAGGCCGTATTTGTAGCCGAAGGAAACCGCGGAAAGCGTCATCTCGCGCGGGCGGGAGAGCTCGAGCGTCGCCGAGACCGCCTCCTTGAGCTCGCCCAGAGTCATCGTGCTGGTGTCGATGACCTTATCCGCGATGGCCTTGATGGGCACCAGGCGCCTGCGCTCCTCGCGGATGGCCTCGGGAAGCTTCAAGCCCAGCGGATGGCGGTGCCGGGTCTCCGAGAAGCGCTGGATGATGGCCGCGTCAGAGGCCTCCAGGAACAAAATCCGGTAGTCGATGCCGCGGCGCTTGAGGCGGCCCAGAACCTGCGGCAGCGTCTCGATGAGCCGGCCCTCGCGGATGTCCATGCCCAGAGCGACGAGGCGCCAGTTGCGGGACTCTTCCATGAGCGCCGTAAACCCTTTCAAGAGCGCGACCGGCAGGTTGTCCACGCAGAAAAAACCGAGGTCTTCGAAGGCTTTCAGCGCTTGGCTTTTCCCGGCTCCCGAGATTCCGCTGATGACGAAAATTTTTCGCGCGTTGGCCGCGGCGCCTTTGGATCCCCGCTTCATTTGTCCTTGGCCCTTGTTTTTTTGATCAGCCGCTCGTTGAACGCCTGGGCGGGGAAATACCCCTGCCGCTTCAGGCGCTCGTTGAGCGCGGCCAGCTCGATGAGGATGGCGAGGTTGCGCCCCGGGCTTACGGGAATGCGCAGAAGCGGAACGGCGACGTCCAAAATCTTGGTCTCCTCGCGATCAAGGCCCACGCGGTCCAGGCCCGCGGACTTTTCCCAGGGCTCGAGCCGCACGGCCAGCTCGATGCGCGTGCGATCCAACGCGGCGCCCACGCCGAAGAGGAGCCCGATGTCGATGAGGCCCAGGCCGCGGATTTCCATGTGGTGCTTCAGGGCTTCCGGACAGGAGCCCTGAAGAACGCCTCCCCGCCGTCGCTGGACCTTGACCACGTCGTCCGCGATGAGAATGTGCCCGCGCTTAAGAAGTTCGACGGCGCACTCCGATTTTCCCGTGCCCGCTTCGCCCTGGATGAGGACGCCAAGCCCATAGACGTCGACCAGAACGCCGTGGATGGCGGCCGACGGCGCCAAGCGCGCCTCCAGAACGTCGCTCAGGTCGTCGACCAGAGACCCGGTATCGAGGCCCGAGGCGAAGAGCGGTACGCCGTGCCGCCGACATGCCTCGGCCAGCGCTTTGGGCGCCCGCTTTCCATGCGAAAGGATGATGCAGGGGATGTCCGGACAGGAGAGCATGGCGGACAGGGACCGCGAGAGGCTTTCTTTGGGAGCCTTAAGGCAGTAAGCGCGCTCGCCCTGCCCGATGATCTGAATGCGCTCGGCCCGAAAGTGCTCCAGAAATCCCCCCAGCGCCAACCCGGGGCGGTTGAGATCGGAGACCGTGATGGCGCGCCCAAGGCCCTTGCCGCCGCTCGCCAGGCGCAGGCGCAGCGCCCGCCCCTGCTCTCGGACTACATCTCCGACGGTGAAGCTCACCGCGCGGCCCCGGGGCCGCGCCGCGTGCGGCGCCGAACGCGGCTTAGGCGGCGCCCAAACACCCGTTTATCCGCCGTTTTTTTGGACAGGGCGGAGGATGGCCAGAGATTCGTCGTCGCGTCGGAAGACGACGTGGATCTGCTTGGAGTCGCGATCCTGGAAAACGCGAAAGGCCTGCCCCAGGGACTCCATCTCGCGCGCCGCGTCCTCCGGCGTCGTGGGGGC
>JAGWJU010000260.1 GCA_028865585.1 Elusimicrobiota bacterium
ATTTCGACGCAGTCATATGCTTTCGTCTTCATAGCCGATCACCTCCTTGGGGGAATAGATTTCCAGAGTCGGCCAGCCGCGCAGGCGATTGGTGGCGTTAAATTCCCGAATCTTGTCAAAGTGCACTATGTGCTTGAAGTTCCAGCTTACAATGAGATCGGCGCGGCCGACCGTCGCCAGGGCCACATGAAGCGCGTCCATGGCGGATTCGGGAGCAAGAATGCCTGCGGCTAAATATGCTTGTTCCAGCTCCAGCGCCCCGGCGGCAAGCTCAACGATCTCGGCTTTGGGAAGCATGGACTCGTAGAACTCCTTACAGATGAGGATCAAGCGTCCGCGCTCGACCCCATCAAAAAAAGCCCGGCCGGCTTCTTGAAATTCCTCGTCTAGGACGCCTCCGAAAACCGAGGCGCCCGCATAAACCCTGTAGACCCGCGGGATCATGATTTCAGTGTATCTTGTTTATCCATATTCCGCCAGGGGCGGCAGGCTGCTTGAAATATTTCTCGTTTTGCGGGAGTTTACGGATATTTGGCCGCCGCCCCGGCCGCCAAATTAAATCTTTCGGCGCAGACGTTCGTAATCGGCCGGGTCAAGCTCGATGTCACGAAGGATGGCGCGAATAAGCCCCCGCCCCAAATCTTCACCTTTATGTAAAGGGACCACGGTCGCGCGGCCGTCGGGGTGACGGAAGAAGGCATGGCTTCCCTGCTGCCGGATTAGAGTAAAACCCAAGGAACGCAGAATCGCCGCCATCCGGGCCGGGGAAATAAGCGGGAGCCTGCTCACGCCGCTACTTCAACCTGGTGGACGCCGATGAAGGTATTATAAACGGAAGATTTTTTCTCCGTCGCCAAACACAGCTTGATCGCTTCCTTGAGACGCTTGTCGAGTTCGTTGAGGCTTCGGGCCTGCGTGTGGCAACCCTTGAGATCGGGAACCAGCCCGACGTACCAGCCGTCCTCGTCCTTTTCGATAACAACCGGAAACGAATATTTCTTCATATCCACAGTTTAGCAGGAGAACGGATGAGGCGCAACACGCACGTGAGGAGAATGTCGCTTTACGGGGCTAGGGCTCGTCGTCCGCATAAACCTGGTTTCCGGTGTTTTTGGCGGTCACCGCGCCGGTGAGCGTCGAGGCGCCCGACACCGTGAGGTTGCCGCCGGTCGTAAGGCTCATCGCCAGATTCGATGAAGCTACCCATTTGTCCGTTTCAGGACAGGGGCGCGGAGCTGAACCATCCCTTAATTTCCCTTCAAATTCCATAGCTCCTTTTTCAGCGCCTCAATCTCGGACTGCTGGGTTCGCTGCCCTTGGCGCAAAGCGGCGTTCTGCTCTAGAATTTTCCTGTTCTGACCGCGAAGTTCCGCCAGCTCCTTGGCGTAAGCCTCCTGGTTGCCCCCGATGTGCACGAAACACAGGATTTTTCCGGTCCTTTCCGTCCCCTTCCGTTTCCCTCCGCTCCCTCCCGTTCCAAAATCCTCCAGCGCGATGCCCACCGTCGCCCCGGGCTTGGTCGCCCTCATCGCGTATCCAGGCCGCGAGCTTGACGTCAGGTAGTCCCCGATATGAATGGGCCCGCCCTCCAAGTCCACCTTCACGGGCACGCGCCCCGCCAGCACCAACGGCTGCCCAGGATACTTCTCCGCGTCCACCCCGTGCAGGTGCGATCCGATTAAAAAGCTGCTCGAACCGTCCGAGATCACGCCCAACATGCCCGGCTCGTACGGCTCGTCCGCACGCTCCACCCGAATCCTCTCTCCCCCGGGGCCCGGAACCCTCGCCGGCCGCTCGTCCGGCGCCACAACGTCCCCGGCGGAAACGCCCGGCGCCGTCTGGATGAATTCGGCCAAGTCCGGCGAGCCGTTGGTGGCCACGGTGCCCTTGGCGGTGAAGTCGCCCTTGCCGTCGATGCTCGCGACGACCTGGCTCTGCACGATGCCGCCCGAAATGGAGCCCGTGGAAAAGTCGATGCGCCCGGCGCTGGTGTAGGAAATGTTGGGAGCGTCGATGTCCACGGCGTTGTTGGCCCCGTTGTTGAGCTCCAGGTTCGAGACCTGGCTTAAGGCCAACGTGGTCGCCCCGACGCTGGTCACCTGATAAGTGCTTCCCGTGCCGAAGAAGGTGGTGCCGGTGACTTCGCTATTGCCGCTGACCTCCAATGTCTGCGCCGGGCTCGTGGTCCCGATGCCCACGTTGCCGCCGTTCTGCATGAACATAACGCTCGTTGAGGCGTCATTTCGGATGTTCCAACCTCCAGAACCGAAATTGGTCTACATCACGTTGTCGCTCCATCGCGGCCACATCCATGTCTCACTGACACCCGATGCATTTTTAGCCACTAGCTGATTAGTGTTTTCCTGCAAGATATTTCCACTAACCTCCAAGGCTGCCCCTGGGCTCGTCGTCCCGATACCGACGTTGCCACTGGATAGAACGGTCATGGTCCCGGCACCGACCTCGAAGAGGCCCGCGGGCGCGGTGTTTGCGATGCCCACGTTGCCGGCGATGATTGCGCCTCCCGAAGGCGGTGAAGTGCCGCCGTAGCCAACAGTGAGCCCTCCCTCGCTTCCCAAGAGCCCGGTATTGGTCCAGACGTTTTTGCTATTGTAGGTGCGCAGCCAGCTTGTATCGGACATGTACCAGCCGCCGCCGTAGGTCTGGCTGTACCAGCCGTTGGTGCCGTCTGTCC
>JAGWJU010000261.1 GCA_028865585.1 Elusimicrobiota bacterium
CTTGCCCTCGTGGTTGGCCTTGCGCACCAGCTGTTTCTGGGCGGCCGGTACGTCGGCCGGGGAAAGTTCGACGGCCAGGTCGCCCCGGGCGACCATGATGCCGTCCGAAGCGGCCAGAATCGGATCGTTGCGAACAATCGCCGAGGGGTGCTCGATTTTAGCGATGACCCGGGTGGAGGCCCCAACGTTCTTTACAATCTTTCTGACTTTGCGCACGTCATCGGGGCTGCGCACGAAGGACAGCGCCACGTGGTCCACCCCAAGCTTCAAACCCATCTGCAGATCCTTCAAGTCTTTCCGTGTCAGCGCCGGCAAGTCGATGTCGGCGCCCGGGAGGTTCAAGCCCTTATGCTCCTTTAAAAGGCCGCCCACGATGATCTCGCAATCGACGCGGCCGGAGGAGACTTTCAAGACCTCCAGCACGAGGGAGCCGTCATCGACTAAAATCCGCGAGCCCTTGCTCACGGCCTTGGGAAGCCCGCGGAAGCTGGTGGAAATTTCGGCTTGCGTGCCTGCAATATCATTGGTCACGATGCGGATGCGTTCGCCCCGCTTGAGAGAAACAGGGCCGCCGTCGCGCAAGCGCCCGACGCGCAGGCGCGGGCCCTGCAGGTCCAAAACGATGGCGCAGGCCTTGTCGCAGGAAGCCGATATCTGCCGAATGAGGCGCACGTCGCGGGAAAGTTCCGACATGGACGCATGCGAGCAATTGAGCCGGAAGGCGTTGACGCCCGCTTGAACGAGCGCCTTCATCGTTTTGGGGTTGGCCGAGGCCGGACCCAACGTCGCCAGGATTTTTGTTCTCTTATCCAAGGCCGGCGAAAGCTTCACGTGCTGACTAGATGGCATGCAGGATCCTTTTGATGGAACGGCGGTTGACTGGTTTTATGATACCTCTTTCAGTCACGATGGCGCCAACCAAGTCCCGAGGCGTCACGTCAAACGCGAAATGAGCCGCGCGCGCGCCGCGGGGAGCGATGCGGCAGGATCCGACCTTGAGCACCTCCGCGGAACTCCGCTCTTCGATGGGAATGCGGCTGCCGCTGGGGCAGCGCGGATCGATGGTGGAGATTGGAGCGACCGCGTAAAAAGGAACGCGGTCCCGCTTGGCCGCGAGGGCCACGCCGTAAGTGCCGATCTTGTTGCAGACGTCGCCGTTGGCGGCGATGCGATCGGAACCTACGAAGACCGCGTCGACGGCCCCGCTCTTGATGAGGTGTGCCGCGGCGTTGTCCGTGATGAGCGTCGCCGGGACGCCGGCCTTCATGAACTCCCACAAGGTCAGGCGGCTTCCCTGAAGATACGGCCTGGTTTCGCAGCAATAGACTCGCTCGACTTTGCCCAGATGATGGGCGTAGCGGATGACGCCCACGGCCGTCCCCAGACCCGAAGTCGCCAATGCGCCCGCGTTGCAGTAGGTCATGACCCGGCAATTCCGTTTTTTCAAAAGCGAGGCGCCAAGCACGGCCATGTCGCGGTTGGCCTGCAAATCCAGCGCATAGTAACGGCCCGCCGCTTGGCTCATCATATCCGCGAAATTCCGGATTCCAACTGCTTGACGGCCTTTAGCCAGCATATGAGAAACCGCGTGCGCTAGATTAACGGCCGTAGGCCGCGCCCGTAAAAGTTTCGGGGCGGCCGCTTCCATGCCGCGAAATCCGCCGCGTCGCGCCGCCAGAGCCATGGCGTAAGCGGCCGCGCAGCCGATGAGCGGCGCCCCGCGCAATGCCATGCTCTTGGTCGCCCGCGCGACATCCTCGGGCGTTGAGCAATTCAAATAAACGACCTTATGGGGAAGAAGCCTCTGATCCAGGACTTTAAGCAAGCTCCCAGTCCATCTGACGGGAGCAACGGGATCTTTCAGCGGAAAACTCTTCGCCATACGCTCTTAAAATGGGAACACCCGCGGGAGAATCGGGCGATTCCACCGCGGGTGTTCCCCTATTCCGAATGCCGGCATTGTCAGGGGATGGATTCCATCACCCTTTTGAGGTCTTCCTCCGTTTTACCCACGATTTCGACCGTCTTCTCGCGGCCGTTGGCGCCCCGCAGGATGTTGACTTTGGGAGCCGAGACCTCGAAGAACTCGGCCAGGTAGCTCCGCAGGGTGTTGTTGGCCTTCTCGGTCACGGAAGGAGCGGCTACTTTGACGCGCAGCACGCTGCCGATTCGGCTGACGACTTCGTTGTCCGGAGCGTTCGGAATGACACGGACTTTCACGATCATTACCGGCCTCCTATAGCGCATTTATTACTCTTCGTCAAGATGCGCTGAATATGATTATAGCAAAAACCGCGGCAAAAACAAAGGGATAGGCCTTTGGACCTATTGCTCCGGGCGACAAAAAGCCCCCGGCTCTCGCGAGCCGGGGGCCGTGAGGCGCCGGCCGGGGAATCCCGGCCTTGCGCCGATTAATACATGTCGCCGCCGTGGCTGTGGCCGGCCGGAGCGGCTTCCTTCTTCTCCGGGATATCGGACACGAGCACGTCGGTCGTGAGAATGGTTCCCACGATGGAAACCGCATTCTCAATGGCCGTCCGGGTGACCTTGAGCGGATCGACGATGCCGGCCTTGAACAGGTCGACGTATTCGCCGGTCGCGGCGTTCAAGCCCATGCCGTTGGTCGCGCCCAGAATCTTCTGGACGACCACGGAGGCCTCCAAGCCCGAAT
>JAGWJU010000262.1 GCA_028865585.1 Elusimicrobiota bacterium
AGGCCCAGGAAGCGGTAGACCGGACCCATCCACTCGCAGTCGCGCTTGGCCAGGTAGTCGTTCACCGTAACCACGTGCACGCCGCGGCCCAAAAGCGAGTTCAGGTAGACCGGGCCCGTGGCGACCAGGGTTTTTCCCTCGCCGGTGCGCATCTCGGCGATGGAGCCCTCGTGAAGGATGATGCCGCCCAAAATCTGCACGTCGTAGTGGCGCAGGCCGATGGAGCGGCGCGCGGCCTCGCGCACCAAAGCGAAGGCCTCGGGCAGAAGCTCGTCCAAGGCCTCCTGCCAGGCCTCCTTTTCGGCTTTCTTGCGATCGTCCTCGTACTTGGGCAGGTTCTGCAGCTTGGGGGCCAGGAGCTCTTCCAGGCGTTTCTTAAATTCGACGGTCTTTTGGGGGAAGGCCTCGTCGGGCAGGGCGCGCATGTCCGCGTCGAGCGCGTTGACGCGATCCACGATCGGCTTGTACTTCTTAAGCCGCCGCTCGCTGGAGGTGCCGAAAAAGGACTCGAAGAGACGCTTTAGCATGGTTGACTTGAAATTATAATATATTACCCGCGCGCAAAAGCTCCTTGCATGAATATCCTGGTGATGAAGTTCGGAGGCACATCCCTGGCCGATCCGGAGAAAATCCAGCGCGCCGCCGCCCGCGTGGCGCGCGCGCGGCGCCGGGGATTCGCGGTCGCGGCCGTGGTCTCGGCCCCCGGACAGATGACGGACGAGCTTTTGAGCCTGGCGCGCCGCGTCGCGCGCAGGGCGCCGGCCCGCGAGCTGGACTCCTTGATGGCCGCCGGCGAGCAGATCAGCATCGCGCTGCTGGCCTCGGCCCTTTCCGGGCGCGGCGCCCCGTCGGTGTCCCTGACGGGCGCGCAGGCGGGCGTGCGCGCCCGCGGCCCGCACGGCGCGTCCGAAATCGCGGGCGTGCGTCCTGCCCGAGTCTTGGCGGAGCTCGCGCGCGGGCGCGTGGCGGTGGTGGCGGGCTTCCAGGGCGTCGACGGCAAGGGTGATTTGGCGACGCTCGGCAGGGGCGGATCGGACTTGACCGCCGCGGCCTTGGCCGCGGCCTTGAAGGCCTGGGCCTGTGAGATTTACACCGACGTCAAGGGCGTCTACACCGCGGACCCGCGCCTTGTGCCCGAGGCGCGCAAGATCGGGAAAATCAGCTTTTCCGAGATGCTGGCCTTGGCCGAAGCCGGCGCCCAGGTCATGCAGCCGCGCTCCATTTCCTTCGCGCGGAGCCGCGGCGTGCGCCTGCACGTGCGTTCGGCCTTCCACGATGCCGAGGGCACCTGGATCGGGCCGGACGCGGCGGGAGAAAACGGCGTCAAGGCGCTGGCGGTCGAGCGCGTGGGCGTCCGGGCCCGAGTCTCCGCCGTGGGGCGCGGCCTGCGCCCGGAGGACGCCGAGGCGACGAGGAAGATTCTACGCTCCTGCGGCATAGCATGCCGCAGAGCCGAGCTCTCCGCGTTCCGGGCGTCCTGCGAGGTCGACGCGCGTGAGGCCGTGCCGGCTCTGCGCGCCCTCCATAAAGCCTGGCAACTGGGCCGGCGCGCGGCCTAGCGCCTAAAATCCCAGGGATTTAAGCGCCGCATCTTGTCGGCGGAACATGGCGGCCTTGTCCTTGGGCTTGTGATCGTCGTAGCCGGCCAAGTGCAGGCATCCATGGACGGCCAGCGTGAGGACCTCCTCAAGCGCGGAGTGTCCCAGTTCTCGGGCTTGGCGCCGGGCTTGGAAGGCCGAGACGAAGACGTCGCCGAAGGCCGGGCCCTCCCCGTAGGCAAAGGCGACGACGTCCGTGTCGTGCGAGTGGCGCAGAAACCGTTTGTTCAGCGCGCGCATGCGCCGCCGGCCGACGAAAATTAAGTTCAGATCTCCCGAGGCGCGCTCGCCCAATTCCGCCAGGGCCGCGCGGCAGGCGCGGGCCAAAAGCCGCGGCTTGCGCGCCGTGGGCGGCAAGAGGCCCAGTCCCCAGGCGCGGACCGTCAGCGCTTGTTTTCCCACTCCTCGTAGGCCCGCAGAATGAGGCGCAGCAGGGGGTGGCGCATCACGTCCTCATCGGTCAGGTTCACGAACGCCACGCCGGCGAGGCCGTCCAGTATCTCTTTGGCGCGCCAGAGACCCGAGGCGGACTTGGAGCCCAAATCCGTCTGCGTGAGATCTCCGGTGACCACCATGCGCGAGCCGTTGCCCAGGCGCGTCAGGAACATCTTCATCTGCTCGGGCGTGGCATTCTGCGCCTCATCGAGCACGATGAACGATCCCTCGAACGTGCGCCCGCGCATGTAGGCCAAGGGCACGATTTCCACGGCATCGGTCTCGCGCAGGGCGCGCCAGCGTTCCGGGCCTAAAAGCGCCAGGAACGAATCGTAAATGGGCCGCAGGTAGGGGTTGATCTTTTCCAGGAGGTCCCCCGGCAGGAATCCCAGTTTCTCGCCGGCCTCAACGACCGGACGCGTGACCACGATACGGCGGCAGGCGCCGCGCTCCATCTCATGCAGGGCGCAGGCGATGGCCAGATATGTCTTGCCGGTACCCGCGGGTCCGACGCCGAAGACCAAATCGCGGCTTAAGATGGCGTCCACGTACTTTCTTTGGTTGGGCGTGCGCGCGCGCACCAGCCGCCCGTCGGAGGTCCTAAAGACCGCGTCCTCGGGCAG
>JAGWJU010000263.1 GCA_028865585.1 Elusimicrobiota bacterium
AACGATCCGCCCCCCGGCCTTATCGGGGGCGATGTCCAAACGAACGTGGGCGGGGTCGGGCGACGCCAAGGGCTCGTCCACGCCGTCCGCGGAGGGGCGCTGTCCACCGCCTGTAAGTCCCGCTCACCCTGGCCCGTCCGGTTTCCCGGACGGGCCAGGGCAACGGGTTTATTTCTTGTCGGCCGGAACCTCCTTCGCCTGGGCCACCGCGGCCTTGGCCTTCATGGCCTCTTCCCACTCGGCCAGGGCCAGCTTGCGGGCCTCCTTGCGGACTTTCGGCGCGGCCGCGACGGCCTCGGAGAGCCCCTCATCGGGATTGTAGGCGTCGAGCGAGCAGAGCCACGCCAGCCTCAGCAGGTCTTTCTCCGAGAGCTTCGCCAAGGTCTTCGCCAGGTCGTCCGACTCGGACACGCCAATGGCCGCGTAAGCCGCGTCCGCGCCGTTTAAGGCCAGGACGATATCGAGCAGGTGCTTTTTCTTTACGCACTTGACCGCCTTGGCCGCTTCGGCGTAGAGGGCGCGGACCTCGGCCTCGCGGAGAAACTGCTCGCGCTCCATTTCTTCCCGCGTCGGTGCGCGCTGGCCGGAGTCCTTGGACTTGCGGATTTCTTTTTCCAAGAGTTCCTTCTCCTTGCAGACCAGCACCGCGCTCGGGGCCTTCGCGCCGAACATCGAGGGCTTGACCACCGCGAAGCCGAACTTCTTGGGCTCCTTCTGGATGAGGGCCTTGACCTTCTCGCTTTTGGCCTCGTCCTCCTTGAGAACGACCGCCCCTTTAATTTCATGGAGCCCGTTCCAGCCCGAGGAGCCCATGCCCACGAACTCCAAGCCGTCGAACCGCTTGGCCGCTTTCTCCTTGTATTCCTTGAGAAAGAAGGCGGTCTTTTTGGCGAAGCATCCGCCGTTGGTGCATTTGCCCGCCGTCGCACCCTCGAAGAGCGCGTCCTGATTGCCCGTGTTGAAGGGGCAATCAACGCAAGCCATCTGCCCCGCATACTCCTTGTCCTTGGGGAAACACGCGGCTTTAAGGTCCTTCTCGGCCCGCTGTTCGATTTGACGGGCCAAGGCGTCGACCGTAGGGAATTGATTCCTCCAATCCGGCGTCAGGGCGAAGTCGACCATCTTTTCCCGCCTGTCCTCCGGCAAGCGCAGGATTTGATGGCCGTGCTCGGGGCTGATAACGCCCTTCTCGATGGCTTGGACCGCTTTCCTCGGCAGTTCCAGGAGCCGCACGGAGCGCGTGACGTATTTGACGGACTTGTCCACCTGCTTGGCCAAGCCTTCGATGCTGCGCTTGCCCTGGTCCAGCAGTTTCTTGAAGGCCCGCGCTTCCTCGATTGGCCCAAGGTCAGCCCTGTGCAGGTTCTCCAAGACCTGCAACTCGTCCAGCTTGGATTGGTCTGCCTCGACGATTTGCGCCGGGACCGATTCCAGGGCCAAGGACTTCGCCGCCCGCAAGCGGCGTTCCCCGGCGATGAGGCGGTAAACCCCCGGCTTGCCGTTCTTGGCCAGAAGAATCGGCACCAGGACGCCGTTTTGCCGGATGCTCTCCGTCAACTCCTTCATGGCGGCGGCATCGAAGTGTTTGCGGACGTTCTCCACCACTTCGATATTCTGGACGGCCACGTTTTCCAGCGCGACTTCTTTGACTGCTGATTTTTCTTGCGTCGTTGCTTCGTTGTTCATCGTTTCGTTCTCCTTTGTGTTTTTGTTTCCGGGCCTGACCCGGCTCGGACCCTCGCGCCGTTGCCGACGCGAGGACCCTGGTCGGCTCAGGCCGTCGCGGCGACCTCCTGTCCGTTCCTGGCGTTGGCGATGGCTTCCTGTGCCACCTTGGAGTAAGCCGTTCCGTCGAAGCCGAAGCGTCCGGCCACGGCCTGAAACTCCTCCCAGGTCATGCGCACCAACTCCTCGGCATAGGCGGAGCCCGTCTCATGCTCGTAGCCCCAGACCTCGCAGGTCGGCGCGTGGGTGTGAACGTCGCTCACGATGATGCCGGGAAACGCTCCCGTGTGGATGAAGTCGCCTTTCTTGAAGCCCAACTGCTTTCCGGTTTGCATTGTGTTCTCCTTTCCGTTTTGGTTTCCGGGCCTGACCCGGCTCGCCCTCACCCTCGTGCCGAGCACGAGGATGAGGACTGGTCGGCTCAGGCGGTCGCGGGAACCTCCTGTTTCTCGTGCTTGGCGCAGAAGGTCTTGATGGCCTCCATGTTGGCCAGGATGAGGCCCGCCTTGGCCAGCCCGAACTTCAAGGGATACTTGTCCCCCTCGTTCCGATAGAGCCCCAGGACAGGCTTGCCCTTGAACTCTTCCTCCTTGGCCCGGCTTTGAACGTCATTTTTCTTGGTCATTTGTTTTTTCTCCTTTGGTTGGTGCGGCTTAACGCCAGACATAGGCCCTTGCTGGATTCTTCCAGGCCCGTCTGTCGCCTTCGGTCCTGATTTGTTGGAGCGTTCGAGGCTTGCGTTGTTCCGCCAGCCAGCCCTCCTTCCCGAACCGTTTTTTGCTTTCGCAGGTCTTTTCCATGTTCGCACCTCCACCCGCCCGGAGGGACTCAGGCGCCCGAGCAAGGCGTCCCAGCGAGGATTAAATGGCGGGTCCCCACTTGGCGACCGCCGGCGATGCCATCGCCCTGGCGGCCTCCCG
>JAGWJU010000264.1 GCA_028865585.1 Elusimicrobiota bacterium
GAGGAGGCCCAAGAGCAGGTCCTGGACTCCAACGAACTCGAGCGCGAGCGCGGCATCACCATCCTGGCCAAGAACACCTCGGTCCCCTACAAAAACCTCACCATCAACATCGTGGACACCCCCGGGCACGCGGACTTCGGCTCCGAGGTCGAGCGCATCCTGACCATGGTCGACGGCGCGCTGCTCTTGGTCGACGCGGCGGAAGGCCCCATGCCGCAGACCCGCTTCGTGCTCCGGAAGGCCCTGGCCATGGGCTTAAAGCCCATCGTGGTCATCAACAAGATGGACCGCCCGGGCGCCAAGCCCCACGACAGCCTCAACAAGGTGTTCGACCTCTTCGTCGAGCTGGGCGCCACCGACGCGCAGCTGGACTTCCCCGTGGTCTACGCCGCGGGACGCCAGGGCTGGGCGAGCGCGTCCGACTCCAAGCCCGGCACGGACTTAACCCCGCTCTTCGAGATGATCTTAAAGCACGTCCCGCCGCCGGCCGCCGATCCGGCCAAGCCCCTGCAGATGCTCATCACCATGCTCGATTTCAGCTCCTACACCGGGCAAATCGCCATCGGGCGCATCGCCAACGGCTCCATGACCAAGGGCCAGCCCGCCGCGCTCATCCGCGCGGGAGGGCAAGTCGCGACCGCGCGCATCACCAAAATCGAGAAGTACTTCGGCCTCAAGCGCCGCGAGGTCCAAGAAGCCACGGCCGGCGACATCGTCGCGGTCTCGGGCTTCGAGCAGATCAACATCGGCGAGACCGTGTGCACGAGCGAGAACCCCGAGGCGCTCGCCCCCGTCGCCATCGACGAGCCCACCTTGTCCATGGAGTTCACGGTCAACAACAGCCCCTTCGCCGGCAAGGACGGAAAGTTCGTCACCGCGCGGCACTTGAACGAAAGGCTTTCCAAGGAGCAGAAGACCAACGTGGGCCTGAAAATCGAGCCCCTGGCGGGCGAGGGACGCTTTAAAGTCTCCGGCCGCGGCGAGCTGCACCTCTCCGTGCTCATCGAGACCATGCGCCGCGAGGGCTACGAGTTCTCCGTCTCGCGCCCGCAGGTCATCTATAAGGAAGAGGGCGGCAAGACCTTGGAGCCCGTCGAGCACTTGGTGCTGGACGTTCCCGCCGAGTACCAGGGCGCGGCCATCGAGAGCCTGGGCCGCCGCGCGTCCAAGATGATCAACATGGCGCAGGAAGGCGAGAAGCGCGTGCGCCTGGAGTACCTCATCCCCGTGCGCGGCCTGATGGGATTTAAGTCCGAGATGCTGACGCTGACCAAGGGCCTGGGCATGATGCACCACAGCTTCGACGGCTACGCGCCGCGCGAAAGCGACATCGCCGCGCGCGCCCAGGGCGTCATGATCGCCAAGGAGCAGGGCCGCACCACGGGCTACGCCCTTTCCAACCTCCAGGAGCGCGGCACGCTCCTGGTCGGCCCCGGCGTGGACGTCTACGAGGGCATGGTCATCGGCATGAGCGCCCGCGGCGAGGACATGGTGGTCAACCCCTGCAAGGCCAAGGCCATGAGCAACATGCGCAGCAAGGCCTCGGACGACGCCATCATGCTGACGCCGCCGCTGCTTTTGAGCCTGGAGCAGGCGCTCGAGTTCATCGACGACTCGGAACTCGTCGAAGTCACCCCGCTCAACATCCGCCTGCGCAAGAAGGTGCTTTCGGAGAGCTTCCGCCGGCGCACGGATCGGGACTAAAAAGTGGTAGCATGGGACTGCAGTCCAAATCCGCCAAGGAGGCTCCCATGAACAAAACCAAAAAGCCGCTCTACGCCGCGCTCGCGGCCTGCGCCGCCGCCGCCGTTTTGGCCGGCTGCGTTTCCATCGGCCACACCTTCGACACCTCCAAGGTTTCGGCCATCGCCTTGAACAAGACCACCCAGGCGCAAATCCAGCAGACCTTCGGCGCCCCGACGCGCACCGGCACGGACGACGGCAACCCGACCTGGACCTACCTCGACTACAAGATCAGCGTGATGGGACTGCGGCGCGCCAACGATCTCTACGTGAAATTCAATCCCGACGGCACCGTCAAGTCCTACTCCTTCAACACCAACCAGTAGGCGCTTGAAAGCCGTCCGCTAGTAGACCCAGCCGGGCACGCCGCCGTTGTCGAGCACGCCGCCCTGCGGCGGCTTGGCGCCGCCCCGGGGAGAGACCGGGATTCTCTGCTCCAGGTTGAGCTTGGGAGTCTTCGTGTTGCCGGTGGGAAGCTCGAAATTCTCCTGCCGGATGGGAGCCTTGCGCGAGGTGATGACGCTGCCGAAGCGCACCCCCAGCGTGGCGTACTGCAGGTCCTGCAGCGGCCCGGCCATGGCCCAGGCGTAATCCAAGGAGAAGTCGTGCCACTTGACGCCGAAGCCCAGGGTCAAGCCCAGCGTGTCGCGGTGGAGCTGGTAGCCCACGCGGGCCGCGAAGCCCATCGGCAGCTTGCACTCCAGGCCCGTGTTGGCGTACCACGTGCGCTCGTGCGTCATCCACTCGCCGTCCGCGGCCAGGAGCAAGGACGCCCAGGGCCCGGCCGCGAAGCGGTAGGCCGCGCCCGCCCGCAGCGTGGTGGGCAAGGGGTCTGAGACCGCGATGTACTTCAGGCTCCCCCCCACGTTCAAGGCCGAGGCGCCGAAGCTCA
>JAGWJU010000265.1 GCA_028865585.1 Elusimicrobiota bacterium
TTGACGTAAGGCGAGATGTCCTCGTACTGGACCATTCTCGGCTCGTTGATGATGGGCGGCAGATCGCTCAGGCGCCATTCGTAGGTCGTGCGGCCTCGGGCCCGTGAGATGACTGGCTTGGCCAGGCCCTTCCATTTTCCGGAGAAATTGCGCGCCGAATAATACAGAGCGCGCCCCTTGGGCACGGAAATGCGCAGAGTCGATTCCTTGACCGGCACCCAATCTTGAAATCCCCAGTTGGGAAAGAAAAAGTCCTTGCGGAACGGGTTGTAGGTCTCGGTTTCAACCTCCCATTCGATAATCGAGCCGACCTCAAGCTGGGGCAACTGATAGGAGGCGACTCGGTAGTCCTGGAAAAACAGGGACTCGGCCTGCGGGCTGGTGACTTGAATTTTGGAAGGATCGAGAGGGTAAACCCGTCCATCCGGCTCGTAGACCGTCGCCTTTAGGATGTTGATGCGGCTGCGCCCGTCTTCGAAAGACCCGGAGACCCGGCCCCAGGAGCTTTCCATTCCCTCTTTTAATATCGGCCCGATGAAGAACATGTGCTCCATGCGGGTGCCGTCGGGCCGGAGGACGACGTCGTCGTCCTCGGCCAGCGCCGCGCCGTCGACTCCCGGGTATTTTTTCTCGAATGCCGCGGCTCGGCGGAAAAGCTTTTTTCCTCGCGCGGCCAAAGCCGGGCTGGCCCCCGCCGCGGAAGCCTGTTTTGGGGGCGCGGCCTGGGCGAACCGGATTTCCTCGACGGCCTCGCGCGGCAGGACGCGGCCGTCCGAGAGGACGACGCCGGCCTTGTCGACCAGGACGGAGGGAGTGTTTTCTTCTCCGCCCGCGCGCAGCTTCAAGACGGCCGCGGAGGACGAAGCGGGCAGGGCCAGAAGGACGACGATGACGGCGGACAAGGCTCGGGGCATCAAAACCTCCCGAAAAATATGCTGTCCGCACGATAGCAAACTGCCGGTGGGCGTGCAACCGGCGGTTTATCGGCGTCTAGGATCTGCGCGCGCGCAAATCGATGATGCGCCGCAGCTTCCCGGTGCGGGGATTGGCTTCCAGCGTTCCGGGATCGCGCCACTCCACTCGAGGCGCGCGGATTTTGCCTTCATGGACGAAGCGGCGGAGCATGGGTTGGCGGCCGTAGAGCGTTTGAATGATGCGCCGCGCAAGGCGCTCCTCTCTTTTCGGAGAAACGCGGGCTGCCACGCGCAGAATCAATCCGTCTTTCCCGCCGCGGTGCTCCACAATCATCTGCAGCTGCACGGAGCCCGATTGCGGAACGGTCTGCCTGACGGCTTTGGCGCCTTCGTCAAAGCCGACGGACAAGGATGCGACGCGGGCGGATTCCTCGGAGCGCCCCAGGAGCCGATACTTGCGGTTGGGCGTTCCGACGGGTTCCAGCCACAAGGCCCGATCTCCGACGGGATAGCGGATAATCGGCATCAGCCGCCGCGCCAGGGCGGTGGCGACCGAGAGTCCTTCGCAGTCCGGCTCCGAGATGGGCCGGCCCGTCTCCTCATCGAGGATTTCATAAATTGAGTGGCCGTCGCAGGCGCGGAACTCGTTAGGGCCGCAGCTCGGATCCGCGTAACCCAGCATTCCGGCATCGTTGCTTGCGTAACCGATGGAACGGATGCCGGTTTTGGGAAAGGCCGCGAGGACCAAAAGACGCTGATCGGGCTGCATGGGTTCGCCCGCGAAAAGGATGAGCCGGACCTTCGGGAGGGAGAGCCCTCGGGCTTTGAGGCGCCCGGCTAGGGCCGCGATTGTGCTCGGAAGCCCCGTGAGCACGCTGGCTCCGTGCTCTTTGAGGAGGGAAATCATGTCGGGCAGCGGCGTCGTGCCGGTGATGGGCAGTTGGAGCGTGCGCACTGGGCATTCTTCGAGCACTTTATGAGTGAAGAGAAACGAGCCGTAGAGGGCGCCGGAGTAAAAAAGATTGGCGACGCGATCCCCGTTCTTGAGGCCGTTTAAGGCCAGCTTGCGGGCAAAATAGCTCGAAAATTCGCTCCACTCATCGCGGGAGAAAACGGAGAACTTCGGCTTCCCGGTCGTTCCGCCGCTGCGCAGCAGGACGCCGTCTTGGAGCGGGCCGGTCAGAAGCCGGTTGCCGCGGTAGGAGTTGGCCCGCCAAAAGTCTTCCTGGCGCACGACGGGAAGCGAGGCCAGCGAGGCAGTTTTTTCGGGCAGGCTCCGGTAGAGTTTGCGGTAAAACGGGGAGCGCTCGCGGGCGTAAGCGACGAGCGCCGCGACGGAGAGTTTGAAAGGAGCCATATCAGCGCTTGCGGCCATCCATGACGCGCAGGAGCTTCCCGCTTGCCGCGCTGCGCTTGAAGTTGTCGCCGGGGACCTCCTCGGCGGCCAGAAGCAGCATCTTGTCCTTAAGCACGGCCTGGGCCAGGTCGCCGTAGTGCGCGAGGCATAATTTTACGCCGTCCGCGGCGGTCAGCCCCGCGCCCCGCGAGAGCCGCAGCAGGATTTTCTCTTTGCGGTTCTCCTCGAGCAAAAGGATTTGCAGTTCTCCGGCGTAAGCGGCGTGGGTCGAAAGAATTTGGGCGAATTTCTGGTAGTTGAAGAAGAACGAGCCGATGCGAAAGACGTCGCCGACGCGGCCAAGAAGCTTGAAGCGGGGCGAGA
>JAGWJU010000266.1 GCA_028865585.1 Elusimicrobiota bacterium
CGGGTGAAGCCCGATGGAGGGTTCGTCCAAAACGTAGAGCACGCCGGTCAGTCCCGAGCCGATTTGCGTGGCCAGGTTGATGCGCTGGGCCTCTCCGCCGGCCAAAGTTTCCGAGGCGCGGTCCAAAGTCAGGTAGTTCAAGCCCACGCTGTTCAAGAAATTTAAGCGCGAGGAGATTTCCTTCAAGATGGGCTTGGAGATGATTTTCTCGCTTTGCCCGAGCGTCAGCCCCGAGAAAAACTCCGCGGCCTTGGCCACCGAGAGCGCGGTCAGCTCGGTGATGTTCCTGTCCGCGATGCGCACGGCCAAAGGCTCGGGCTTCAGGCGCGCGCCCTTGCAGTCGGGGCAGGTCTTCTTGCGCATAAAGCGCTCGGCGATGGACTCCTTGACGAAGTCCGACTCGGTCTCCGAGATGCGCCGCTCCAAATTGCGGATGACGCCCTCGAACTCCTGATCGTTCTTGGCCCAGCTGGGCTTGTAGGTGCCGCCGCCGTTAAGGATGATGTCCTTGTGCTTGGGCGGCAGAGACTTCCACGGCGCGCGCGCATTGATGCCGTGCTGCCGGCAGACTTGATCCAAAATTTCAGTGTAGTAGCCGGACCACGAGCGCTTCCAGCGGTTGGTGCGCGTGGTGACCGGGTCGGCCCACGCCGCCAGGGCGCCTTCCTCGATGGACAAGGAGGGGTCCGGCACCACCAAATCCGGGTCGATTTCGCTCTTGATGCCCAGGCCGTCGCAGCCCGGGCACGCGCCGTAGGGCGAGTTGAACGAGAAAAGCCGGGGTTCCAGCTCGGGCAGGCTGATGCCGCAGTCCGGGCAGGAATGGTGCTCGCTCATCAAGACGCCCGAGGCCGGCGCGGACGACGGCTCGATGCGCACCAGGCCCTGCGCCTGCTTGACCGCGATTTCAACCGAGTCGGCCAGGCGCTCTTTCTCGTCCGCTTCGGCCTTCAACTTGTCCACGAAGAGATCGATGCTGTGCTTCTGGTAGCGGCTTAGCGACGGAATTTTGTCAAGCTCCAGCGCTTTGCCGTCCACGCGCACGCGCGCGAAGCCTTCGCGCTTGAGGCGTCTGAAGAGCTCCTCATAGGAGCCCTGCCGGCTGCGGATAATCGGCGCGTAAACCGAAATGGACTGCCCGGCGTATTGCTTGAGCGCTTCGTTCACGATGGACTGCTGGGACTGCTTGCGCACGCGCTTGCCGCACTTGGGGCAATGCGGCGTGCCCACGCGCGCGAACAGGAGGCGCAGGTAGTCGTAAATCTCGGTCGAGGTCGCCACGGTCGAGCGCGGGTTGCGCGAGGGGTTTCTCTGCTCGATGGCGATGGCGGGGGAAAGCCCGTCGATGGAATCGACGTCCGGCTTGTCCATCATCTCCAAAAATTGGCGCGCGTACGCGGAGAGGCTCTCCACATAGCGGCGCTGGCCCTCGGCGTAGAGCGTGTCGAACGCCAGGGAGGACTTGCCCGAGCCCGAGAGGCCGGTCACGACCACCAGCTTGCCGCGCGGAATCTCGAGGCTGATGTCCTTGAGGTTGTGCTGCCTGGCGCCCCGGATGATGATCTTGTCCATAAAAGTAGATTTTAGTATTTTTAGGGGGCGACTCTCATGAAGAAGCTCTCGACCTACCTCTGGCGCGCGTTTCTGGCCGCCGTCGCGCTGTTCTTGGTCGCCTTGGTGTCGGCGCCGTTTATCCTGGGGCGGCTCTTTCCGCCCGCCAAAATCCGCGCGCTCGTCGCCCAGCAGGCGAAGCAGAACTTGGGACGCGACGTCAAAATCGGCGGCGTGGGCTGGAGCCTGATTCACGGCGTCACCATCACCGATTTCGCCATCTCCGAGCGGCCGGATTTCTCCGCGGGCGCCTTCGCGGCGTTTGATTCCTTAAGCGTGCGGGTGAAGCTTTGGCCCTTGCTGCACCGCCGCCTGGTGGTGGCGAGCCTGGAGGCGAAAAATCCGCAGGTGAGCGTCGTGCAGCACAAGGACGGGACTTTCAATTTCTCGGACATGCTCTCCTCGCCGGCGCAAAAAACGGCGGCGCCCGCCGGAAAAGGCGCGCCCGCGGCCCAGCCGTTTAGCTACGCCGCGGGGAAAATCGAAATCTCCGGCGGACATGTGATCTATCGGGATGAAGCGGCGGGCCGCGAAGTCGAAGTCTCCAATCTCGACGCCGATATTCGCCACTTCCGAATCGCCGGGCCGGTTGAAGCGTCCGTGTCCGCCGCGCTCTCGGTCAAACAAGGCGGACAAGCGCGCAACGGGACGTTCTCCTACGACGGCGCCATCGATTTGGGCGGCGGGGACCCGGCGCGCATGGACTTCAAGTTCCACAAGATGGCCGCCGCGTTTATGGGCTGGAGCGCGCGCTTGTCCGGCGGCGTGAAGAACCTGCAGTCACCCAAGTTCGATTTGCAGGCGCAGGTTTCGCGCGGCGGGACGGAGCTCGCCGCTGGCCGCGTCTCGGGCGATGCGGCTCTGACTAAGACGTACGGCCTCAAGAGCGTCCAAGCCTCGCTCGATTTGAAGACCCCCGGCTTCAAGGCCTCGGACGCCGGGCTTTCCGGCGCGGCGGCCGGCCTTGCGGTGCCGCCCTTGTCTTTGACGGGGCAGGCGAGTTTCGCGGACGGGC
>JAGWJU010000267.1 GCA_028865585.1 Elusimicrobiota bacterium
CGTGGACAACTGGCAAAAGCCCCTTTTGAAGGGCAAGTTCATCCAGGCGGCTTGCGCGCGCTGCCACGCTAATTTCGAGCACGCCAAGGGCATGGAGTTCGTGTCGTTGGGCAAGAAGCTGTTCTACAAGCACGGCTGCCAAGGCTGCCATGCTATCGACGGCGTCGGGCAGACCGTCAGCGTGGACCTTGGGAACATCGCGGACAAGCCGCTGGAGCGCATCGAGCCTTACAACTTCTCGCTCATCCGCATCAACGGCAAGCCCCTGCCCAAGAGCCAATGGACCCTGCAGAACTGGATTTTCGCGCACGTCGCCAGCGATCCCGAATCTTTCGTGGTCAACGACCCGCTGGCGAAGTACAATCCTCATCCCATCGCGCCCAGCGGCATGGTCAATTGGACGGCCGATGACGCCGCGGGCCATCGGGAGTTGAGCGAACGAGACGCCGAGGCCATCACGACCTTCTTGCTGTCCTTGACGCACAAAGAGATTCCCTACCAGTACCATGTCGCCGGCATTGGACCGATGCCGGATCCCGATCCCCATTTCAGCGATCCGGTCAAGCACGGCAAGTACGTGTTCGAGAAATACGGCTGCTCCGCTTGCCACGGGCTTTTGGGAACCAAGGGCCGCCGCAACTTCAACGCCCTGGGGCCCGGCCAAGTGCCGTTGGACCAATACGCCAAGCTCTCCGACAAACAGAAAATTGTTGAAATGGCCAAAGGCCGTGAGCCGACGCTGACCCAGGTGGTGGGAACCTACGATCACCAGGAGCTCGTCAATAAGATCTCCAACGGCGTGCCGGAAACGGCCGTCGCCCGCTATAATCCGAACGGCCCGATGCCGCCGCTTTACATGCCGGCTTGGAAGAAACGGGGATTGAAGGGCAAGGAATTGAACGATTTGGCCACGTGGCTCTTGACTATCGGCCAAAGCAATCAGTCTCAGGGAGGATTCTAATCATGAGGAGCTATTTTAAATATCTCGGTTTGGCTCTGGGGGTGGTGACGGCGTTTTCCTTGATGGCCCTCATAAACACCGTGTCCGTATCGGCCGCCGGCAAGAGCGCGGCCGAACTGCAGCGCGAGCAGGCGCTGGCCAACCCGTATCCCAACGACTTGGGCCCCGATCGCCTCGATGCGGCGACAATGAAGGCTTATCCGGCCAAGTTCTTCACGGGTCTGGCCGCGGCGGAGAAGCTCATGGCGAAGGACGATCACACCGGCAAGCTCCCGGCCGATACGGGCGGCTACGCCCTGATGCTGGTGCGCTGCTCCACCTGCCACAGCGCTGCGCGGCCCTTGAACAGCCGCTTCGTCGAGGTTCCCGGCGAAGGCAAACCCGGCACCCCGGCCTATATCGCCTCCGCCGCCGCGGCCATGAAGAAGATACAGAAAGAACAGCCTGAGCTCTTCGACGCGAAGAACTCCGGCGTGTGGCAGGTCGGCGATCACATCTGGAGCCGCTACGTGCATCGCATGATGAACAAGCCCGGGTGCCCGGTCAACGGCGTCGAGGGCAAGAAGATTTGGGAGTTCCTGGTTTACGACGGCATGCACCGCAAGGTCGGCGATGCCGCCGCGGCCTGGAAGGCCCATCAGGACAAGCTGATTGACGAGTTTAAAGCGAAGTATCCCAAGCGCTACGCCGAACTTAAGGAAGATAACGACCTTTAGGCGCGGTTTAAAGCCGCTTCATCCCGGCCTCCCTTGTAATAAGGAGGCCGGGATGATTTTTTTCTAGCCCGCCATGCGCGTCGCCGTGGTCTACGGCCGGCGTCCTTCCGGCCACGCCGCCGCCGCCGCCGCTCTGGAAGCCGGGTTGCGGGCCTGTGGGGCCGAGTGTTTCGGCGTCAGCGCCGCCGAAGACATAAACCCGCTCTTGGGTCCGTTCCTGGACAAGCTCTATATCGGCATCCTGGAGCATTGCCCATGGTTTTGGCGTGCGGTCTATGATCGCCCCGCGATTGCCGGTGCCGCCGGCATTTTTAGGCGCCTCTACTGGCGCTTGCGCGCCGCCGAAGTCCTGGACGCGATTGAGCGGATTAAGCCGGACGTTCTCGTCTGCACTCACGCCGCCCCGCTTTCCGTCCTGGCCTTGGGTCGGAGGTTCGGTTTGGTGCGGCCCAAGCTCGTCGCTTGTCCGACGGATTATGACGTCCATTCTTTTTGGCTCTGCCCGGAAGTGGATTTGTACTTAGCGCCGTCCGCGGCCTCGGCCTGGCGTTTGGCGGCCTCAGGAATCGGGCGGATGCGGATCGTTGATGCGGGCATTCCCATTGGCGAGGAGTTCGCGCGCCCTCTGGACAAGGCGGCGGCGCGGCGCGGCCTGGGCCTGCCGGAGCGGGGCCCCGTGCTTCTTCTCTCGGGGGGAAGCCGCGGCCTTGGCCGTCTGCGCGATGCGGCCTTCGCCCTGCTTCAAGAATTTCCGCAAGCCAGGGTCGCCGTGCTTTGCGGGGAAAATCGACGGCTTTGGTCCGCGCTTCGTGCCCCGCTGCCGTTTCAGTCGCGCTTGGAACCTTACTTGAGAGCGGACCGAAGTTTGGTCAGGCGTCTTGCGGCCGCGTCCGATCTGCTGATCGGCAAGGCGGGTGGGGTGACCTTGGCGGAGGCGTCGGCCGCGGG
>JAGWJU010000268.1 GCA_028865585.1 Elusimicrobiota bacterium
CTTTTGTTCCGCGATTTTCCCAAGCTGACATGCCGGCCTATCGCGCGCTCCGCGTGACCCGCTGGGCCGCGGTTGCGCTGTTGGCTTTGGGCGCGGCGCTCGCCGGCGGCTGCGGAGAGCTCTACACCAACGCGGTCGATCCTTACTCCTACCGAGCCGAGACGCCGGCGGACGTCCATGCCGAGCCGTCCGATCCCACCGTCCACACGCGCGCCTGCGAGTATTACCTGCTCTACCTCTTTAACTGGGGCAACGCCGGCTACGCCGCGGTCATGAGGGGCGCGGTCAAGGACCGGCTCCACTACTTGGTCTACGATCCGAAATTCGATGAAAGCTACCAGTCTTTTCTTTTGGGCCTCTACGTCCGGCAGTGCACGCTGATGACGGCGCGCGTGGGGCGCCTGTGACCGCGCTGTGGGCGCTGGCCGTGCTGCTTTCAGCGCGCCCCGCCGGCGCGCAGACCTACGCCGCTCACCCGCACATCATTTCGCTTAAGACCCTTACGGTGTTTTACCACGTCACGGGCCCGCTCTCGACGCTGCCCATGACCCACAAGGATATTCCTCGTGGCGCCGTGGACATCGGCGAGGTCAGCGGGAGCAGCTGCCAGAGAGAAGTGAACATTCCGACCTCCGCGTCCCTGCAGGCGACCACCATCACGGCCGCCGAGGGCAACGGCAGCTACCAAAAAATCATCGCTCAAATGCGCAAAACGCATCCGGACCTGGCGGGCATCTACGACGTCAAAACCGACATCCGCAGCTTCGCCATCCTTTTCGGGCTCTACTCCAGCCAATGCACGGAAGTCCTGGCCCGCGGCTATGCGTTGCCGGGCGCGAAACCGCGCGTGGCCGCGCCCGCAGCTCCTCCGGCCGCCAAATCCTCGGGGATTCCGGCGTCCAAGGCTGTTCCCGCCGGCGCGCGGAGCGCGCCGGCCAAGCCGTGATGCGGACCGCGGCGCTGACCTGCGCTTTGCTGGCGGCTTTTTCAGGCGCGGCGCGCGCCCAACAGGGATCCTCCGCTACGGCGGCCGCGGCCTCAGGCTCCTCGGCTTCAGCGCCTAAGACGGCTGCCCGCCCGGCCCGCGCCCCGCGCCATCCGCCGGACGTCTGGCCCAGGACAAGCCGGCTGCGCGTCTATGTGCACCGCGCCTCGGTCCGATGGGCGCCCGTTTCCCTGCGTCCGGACTTCGGCGCCGTGCCGTCCCGCACGGAGCTTATCGCGCAGGTGCGGCTTGTCCGAACTCGCAAGGGCCGCATTCGTCGCGGCCGTGTTCTGGCGGCTCGCGCCTCGGCCCGATGGCTTCCTTATAAAGGAGACCACGCGTTGGTCGTTTCCATTTATCCAGCGGCATGGCGCAAAAGCCTTAAGCATCTGGAGGTGCGCTATCTGGTGAGCGCGGGCTTCATCGAGGGCGTTTGGGCCGAGCTGGTGCAGGTTCAAGGCGGCGGACCGCGGGATTGGGGGTTGGATGCCTTCACCTTGGACCGCCGGGGCGTGAACTTCTCCGAAGAGTACGCCGGCCGCGGAAAAATCCTGCTCTACGCCCTTGATCCCCGTCCTGGACGCGAGAGCCTCAATGCCGCGCGCGGCCGGGGCTTCGACTTCGGAGATCCGGACATCGGACGGGTGGACTTTTCCTACCGCGTCCGCGGCGTCAAGCCCGCTTTTCCCTAGGCGCCCGGCAGTCCTGCGGGGACCGCTGTCTGCCATGGTTCTAATTCCGCTTTGACGGCCGAATGCGGCAAGGTAAAGTAGAAGGAGGCTCCTTTGTCCACGGCTCCCTCGGCCCAGATGCGCCCTCCGTGGCGCGCGATGATGCGCTGCACCGTGGCCAGCCCGATGCCCGTGCCCTCGAACTCTCCGCGCGAGTGGAGCCGCGAGAATGGCAGAAACAGTTTATCCGCGTGGCTCATGTCGAACCCGGCGCCGTTGTCGCGCACGAAGTAAACCACGCCTCCGTTTTGGACGGTTTGCCCGAACTCGATGCGGGCTCGCTCCTTCCGGCGCGTGTACTTCCAGGCGTTGCCTAGAAGGTTCTCCAGAGCCAGCTTGAGGAGATCCGGATCTCCGAACGCGGTCAGGCCGCTTTGAATGGAGAAGTCGGCCTTTCTCTTGGGTTCCAGGGAGACGAGCTCGTCTTTAATGCCCTGCGCCAGGGTGCTCATGTTCACGACGTCCTGCCGGATTTCTCCTTGCGTCGCCCTGGACAGCTTGAGCATGGCTCCGATTAAGTCGGCCATCCTTTTGGCGGCGTCGACCATCCTTCGGATGAGGTCTTGGCCGCGCTCGTCAATCTGCTTCGCGTAGGATTGGGCGAGTATTTGGCCGAAGCTTTCGATATGGCGCAGGGGGGCGCGGAGATCGTGAGACACGGCGTGGCTGAAGGCCAGCGCGTCTTCGATCTGTTTTTTGTGCTCCCGGAGTTCGGCGTCCCGCAGGAGCTGGGCCTGCCGCCGGATCATTTCGTTTTTTCGGGCCAAGTCCACGAAGACCGAGATTTTGGAGCGCAAGATTTCGGGGACGATCGGCTTGACGATGTAATCCACGGCTCCGACGGCGTAGCCGCGGAAGATGCTGGCCTCGTTGCGATAGGCCGCGGTCATGAAGATGATGGGGA
>JAGWJU010000269.1 GCA_028865585.1 Elusimicrobiota bacterium
TCCATTCTTTCTGGAGGTCGGGCAGGCACATGGAATTGAGCGCGCTCAAAGTTGAAATGAGGTTGAACTGGGCGCGCGGACAGACGCGGGCCATATGCTCGCGGTTGGCGAGGATGTCGTCCCACTTCTGCCCCTTGCGGATGTACTCCCCGCGCCGGCCCATCGCATCGATGGAGGCGCCCACGTGCACGGTCTCGAACTTGTCCCAAAGGGCGAAAATGTCGTTGTCTTGGAAATGGGTCAGCGAGAAATTAGTGCTGTAGAGAAGGCGCACGTGGAAGAGCTTGCGTTTTGCCAGGAAGTCCAAAATGCGGAAGTGCTCTTCCATGAGCAGCGGCTCGCCGCCGGCGAAATAAATTTCCTCCAGATTGGGAAGGATGCCTTCAATCTGGCTCCAAAGCGCGTCCGATTCGCCCGGCCTCAGGAGGGCCATGGCTTCGCTCTGCTTCCCGGTCAGCGCGGCGTAGTCCGCGTGCCAGGAACTGCTGAAAGTCGGGCCGCACATGCGGCACCTGAAATTGCAGGCGTTGGAAAATCGGAAATCCAGGTAAAAAAGCCGGAAAGGTTCGACCGAGCCGTCCGGCTTCGTGTTTTCGGTCAATTCGTAGCGGTGGGGGAAGTTCCTATTCATCCGCTGCCGTTGACTGGGGGAGCCGTGCGATTCGGCTTCGTAGCACCGGGAGCAGGCCGAGCTCTTCTCGCCGCGGAGCATGTTGAGCCGCAGCTGCTTTTCGCTCCCGGAGTTCCATAGATCAGGCAAGGCGTCCTTGTGAAGATTGCCCAGGGGCGGCGCTTTCCAGGTGGCGCAGCACGGGTAGACGTTGCCGTCGGGCCAGGCGCTGAGATGAATCCAGGGTAGAATGCAGAAGACTTTCGAGTCCCTGAGGTGCCCGACGGCCCGCGTGGTCCACTCGGAAGGCTTTTTGTCTGTTTCCGCGAGGCGCTCCGGCGTTCCGGCTCCGGCCTTGAGCAGCGCGTACTGATACCAAAGGCGGGTCTCGTGAGGCAACTGCGCGGGATCGGAAGGCAGGCTTTTGAATGAGACGCTGTTTTCGGAAAAGAGGCGGTCCATAGCCGGAACATTCATCGCCTCGGCTGCCTTCAGGTACCAGAAGCGCGCTTTGCTGAGGTCTTTCTCGACGCCGTTGCCGTTAAGGTACAGGTCGCCTAGAATGCTTTGAGACTTGGCGTGGCCTAGACGTGCGGCGCGGAGATGCCACCTGATGGCCTGGGCGCAATCGGCCTTGACCGCCATGCCGTAGAGGCATTGGTTGCCGAACAAGTGAAAGGTTTCCGCATAATAGTTTATGCGCTCCTCGCGCTTTTGTGGGGCGCAGCGGCGGTAAAATTGGAACGCCTTCGAGAAGCTTTGCGGGACGCCCTGTCCGTTGCGGTAGAGATCGCCGAGAGATTTGTGCGCGCCCAGGCAGTTTTGCGCCGACGCTTGCTCGAACAGCCGTCGCGCTTTCAGTGGATCGGGAGGGAAAAATTCGCCAGAAAGATGGAGGAGGCCGAGGGTGACGAGGGCCCGGGGATCGCCCGCCTTAGCGGCGCGGCCGATTGCCTCCACGGCCGCCTGCTTGAAGGCGGCGTCGCTTCCCGCGTTGCTCCGAGTCATTTTATTCGGGCGCGCACGTGGTCCAGGGAGAGGCGTATTCCCCGATGTTGTTGAGCAGGTAGCGGGCGTGCTTGGCACCGCCGTCGTCCCCGACTTTTCCGTAGATTGAAAGGGCTTTGCGCCAGTAGGATTTTGCCTTGGCCGTATCGCCGCAGACCGCCTCGGCCGTCCCCATTTTAAGCAGGATTTCCAGCGCGTGGGGGGAGTGCGGATCGCATTCGCTCAACGCTAAAGCCTCTCGTCCGGCCTTCCGTGCCGTGGACCAATCTGCCAGGCTTTCCCGAAGATCGAGCGCCATTGAAAAGGCGGTTGTGGCGTCCGAGCACTCGGAGACTTGAGAGAATTCCGGACGCTTTGCCGCCAAGGTCGCCTCGATGCCGCTGAGCTCGACACGGGCCTGCCTGGGGTTCCCCGTGGCGATAAGATGCTCCGTCAGACCAACGCGCAATATTATTTTCTCCAAATCCCCGCAATCGGGGGATGAAAAGCATTGCCTGCGGGCTTCGCCCAGGACTCGCGCGGCCGCGGCTTTGTGTCCCAGCCCATCTAGGAGTTCGGCTCGATGAATGACGATCCAAGACCACATCGGCAGGGAGGAGGAACACTCATCAGCCGCCTGCGCCAGCAGATCTGCCGCCTTCTTTTGCCCGCCGGAGGCGGCGTAGACTTGGGCTAGCCGCTGGAGAGAATCCGCATAGTTGTTTCCCTTTTGCCCCTCCTCCCGATAGAGGCGAAGCGCTGCCTCGAATTCGCGCCGAGCGCCAGAGAGGTTCCCCGCGCCCAAGTCAATTTCCCCGGCGCGCTGATGGCGCAGCGCTTCTTCCGTGAGGCCTTTACGGGATTTGCGAAAATGAAAAAAATAGGCTAGGAGCGCGAGGGCGAGAACGCCGGCCGCCAAAAGAACCCGATTGGAGACGCGCCGCATATTGATGATTTTTCCATATTAAAGGTAGGTTTTCAATCGGAGTGCCTTCGCCCAAATCCTCAAGCAAGGCCTGG
>JAGWJU010000270.1 GCA_028865585.1 Elusimicrobiota bacterium
GATCGCATCCATAATGGCCTTAATTGGAGTCTCGACGATGTCTTTGTTAATATCCTCCCGCAGCTTGATGGGCGCCATCTGCTGCTCTTCAAGCTTCTTCCAATACAACTCGATGGCGTGCTGCTGGTTCTCTTCGGCGGCCTTCTGCGCCAGCGATTCTCCGGCGGACTTGCTGTCCTTGTTGGAGTCCTGCCCGAAGCCCTTGTCTTTCTGCGAACCGCCGGCGCCGGAGCCCGCGCTGCCCGAACCGCCGGTCGGCATGTTGACCGAGGCGGCTTTCTCCAAATTTCCCGCGGCCGAGGTCGGCCGGTTGAAATAAGCGCCGGCTTGGTTGGCCGCGCCCTTCAAGCCCTCGGCCGAACCCGCGTTGGTCAAGCCGTAGGGCGAGGCGCCGCTGACGCCGCTGCCGTGCACCTGCGACAAAGAGTCGTTGCCCGCCGCTTTATTGGGAACGTTGGAGGCCGAAATCGGAGGCGGCGTGTAAGAGGCCGATGTGCTGTTCGCGGGGCCGTGATCAGCGAAGACCCCGTCGCCCAAGGCGGGGGGCGCGGTGGGCAGGCCGGCGCTCTGGCCTGCCGCGTTCGCGGCGTTGCCGCCGGCCTGGGCCAGCACGTTTTTCCACGGCGCCTGGCCGTTGTCCTGGCCGCTATTGTCGGATGAAGGCGCGTTCGAGGAGCCCACGGGCGGCTGGGCCGCGGCGTCGGGGCTCAAAATAAGCGATGCGGGATCGCGGGCGTTGAACGGCGTGATGATGTCGCCGTTGCCGCCGGCGGCCTGGCCCGGAGCCAAGCCGTTGATGCCGGGCTCGTAGGGCGAACCGCCGCCGCCGAAGCCGCCCAAGCCGTTCTTGAAGTCCCATCCCTGATGGAAGCCGCTGTTGGGCTGCGAGCCCATCATCAAATGCTCGGCCAAAGGCGCCGCCACCAGGACTCCCAAGCCCGAAAGGATGAACATCAAATCTTTTTTGCGGAACGACTTCATGCGTTCCAGAAGCGTGCGCGGACCCGCGCCCTGCAATTTGATGCGGGTTTTCTGGAAGTCCTTGAGCGTAGGAGGAAGGGCGTCTTTCTTGTCGTCCTTCTTATCCCCGTTCTTGTTCAAATTCAAATTTTCATCGGCCATGATATTCTCCTAAAGCACGCACTGCGCGGGCTCGTACGGTCCCATCCGCTGATCGATGGGGCACGCTTCGTAATGAGCCAACTGCACCGCGTCCAGCTGCCGGCAGAGCTCGCCCGCCTTCTCGCGCGATGCGGCGCAAAGAGAGCCGTTCGCGGAAAGGCATCCGGAACTCTGAAGGCCTTTGTATGCCACGGAAAAATCCTGCCTCGCCAGGACCTGAGGGCCCGGCTTCTCCGGCGTTCCAAAATACAAGGCATTTGCGGCGGCGCAGCGCTTGGCATCCTCCGAAAGACTCTGAGCCTGCGCCGCGGCGGCCGCGTCGCTCTGCCCGCCCAAGCCGGCCCGCGCGTCCGGATTGATTTTGGGCGCCCCCTGACTCAAGGCGGAGGGGCCCGCGCTCAAAGGAACAGAAGAACCGTCATAAACCGCGTTCTCGTCCGCGACCGCGTTCTCGGCGACGCAGCCCTTCACCGCAAGGCACGGATCGTGCCCGGCGGTCAGAACCCGGATGTCGGACAATCTTCGGAAGGCGCATTCGGCGCCGCTGCAGAGCGCAATATGACGCATCTTGTAGCGACGAAATCCTTGGCCGCGAAGCCTTCTTTTAACGGCGGCCCGAGACGCGCGGGGAACGATTATTCCACCCACGGCCTCGGCCACGGCGTCCGGAGCCACGGCGGAAATGCCCGACGCGGCCGGAAGAGGCAAATGAACCGACGGCAGCCGACGGCCGGCCTGCTTCTGATCGATGAAACCCGTCACGTCCTCGCCTCCCAAATCGCCGCGCCAGCGACGCCCGGCGGCATCTCCCGGATAATGGCCGCCCAAGGCCAAGGACTCCGGATTAGCCGGCGGCACAGCCTTCGGCAGCTGCGGAACGCCTCGCGCCTCGGCGCTTACGGGCAAGGCGGCGTTAGGCGCGGCCGCAACGGAACCGGAAAAAATTCGGGGAACTGAAAATTTGTTTCCGTTTATAAAGACCGCCGCGATCAAGGCCGCCGCCGCAAAAATACCCGCAGCCGCGGCCGCTTCTTTTTTGCGAAAAGAGGAGGAAATGCCGCCGGAACTCCGGCCCTTAAAAAACGGCGTTTTGGAGTTCATATCAATTCCGCTAGTAGTTTAATCCGGCCCCGGAGGATTGTCAAGAGAAGACGCCTCTTTTAACCAAATTTCAATTTTACGGGGCGAGCGTGATAGGAAGGCGCCGACGAGATTGGCACCGCGGAGATTTTATCCGCCGGTTCCGTTTGAAGTCCCGGATGAGGAGCCGTTCTTAGATGAATCCGAGGACGAAGAACTCGATCCCGAGGATGAGGAACCAGAGCTCGAGGAAGATCCTCCACTAGAGCCGCCGGATGACGGGCTCGGAGGGGGAGGATTAAACGCCGACGCTTGCTTGCCCGCCCAACCAGCAACCGCCCCAATAATCATGTCTACGAGGCCGTTCCCAACCAGCATGTCTCCATTTAATGCCATCAAGGCGCCCGCAATAGT
>JAGWJU010000271.1 GCA_028865585.1 Elusimicrobiota bacterium
TCTCGTTCTTTTCCCGGTCGCCCGCGCTTTCCTGGCTCATGCAGTAAAGCACGTAAGCCAGGGAGACCAAGCCGGTCGAAGCCAGGAGCCAGCGCAGCACGTCGGCTTTCTGGTTGGCCCAAAAAACGAACAAAGGCAGGCCCAAGTACTGCACGGGGTAGCGGCCGTTAGCCACCAGGCGTTCGGCCAGGGAGACGGCCAGCGGCCCCAGCGGCCGCCGCCAGACCACGGCGCTCATGTAAACGAACTCCTCGCGCACGTAGCTGCGGTTCCAGCGGATGAACATGCGGCAGAGCTTGGAGTAGGTCGTCGGCACCACGGTGCGCACCACCGCGCTTTTCTGATAGACCGCGTCGTAGCCCGCGCCCAGGATCATGTTGGTCATGGCCCGGTCCTCGCCGATGGCGCAGGGCAGGCCCATAAACTTCTGACCGAGCCACCGAGGCAGGACCTTCCGGACCGCCTCGGCGCGCAGGGCCGTGAGCGCCCCCGGGCAGCAATAGACCGTGCCGTAAACCGACTCGATGGCGCGCATGAAGTCGAAGGACAGCAGATAGCTCACGTGCAGGAGTTTGGGGATGGCTCCCTCGTGAATGTTGTAGACCGCGACCTTGCCGGCCACGGCCCCGATCTTCGGATCGCGCATGGGGCCCACGATGGCCAGAAGCGCGTCTTTGTCGACCGCAGAATCCGAATCCACCGTGACCACGACCTCGGAGTCGGCGCGGGAAAAGCCCTCGGCCAGGGCCGCGCGCTTGCCGCGGTTTTTGGGGAAACGCACGGGCACAATCAGATCCAGACGCTCTTTAGCCGCCGCCGAGACATACTCCCAAGTATCGTCCTTGCTGCCGTCGTCCACGACGACAATTTTGAGGCGGTCTGCGGGGTAATCGGCCGCGGCGACGGAGTCGATGGATTTCCTGACCATCGCGCCCTCGTTGTAGGCCGGGATGATGACGGTCAGCGTGGGAGCCTCGAGTCCGGTGGCCGAAGGCGCCGGGCGATAGAGCAGCCAGAAGAGGATTTTGACCACGAGGATCATGAGGGCCAAGGCGGCCCAGAAAAATCCCAGCCGCACGATGTGGTGGGCCCAGTAGTGCCGGAAAAATAGGTCGGACGGAAGAGCCGGCGTCTGAGCCACTCCTGAAATCAGGATGAGCGTCAGGCCGGAAACGGCCACCCCGCACAACAAGGCGTCCCAAACGCGTAGGAAGAGCAGCGGTGCGCGCGCCTTCATGGAATAATTCTCTTATTCGTAGCGCAGAGCTTCGATGGGCGAGAGCAGCGACGCCTTCCTCGCCGGCCAGAAGCCGAACAACACACCGACGCCAGCCGAAAAGACGAACGCCATCAAGACGGCCTGGGGCTGGACGATGGCGGCCCAGCCGGCGAAGTGGGAAAGCGCCAAGGAGAAGCCGACGCCCATCGTGATGCCGATGACGCCGCCCAAGGTCGAGAGCACGGCAGATTCCAGCAGGAACTGAATCAAAATCGCGCGCCGGGCGGCGCCTACGGCCTTGCGGAGGCCGATTTCGCGCGTCCTCTCGCTGACCGAGACCAGCATGATGTTCATGATGCCGATGCCGCCGACTAGAAGCGAGATGGCCGCCACAATGCCTAGAAGGAGGGTAAAGGTCTTCGTCGTACCGGTCAGGGCGGCCTGGATGTCGGCCATGTTGCGCACGGTGAAGTCGTCTCCCTTGTAGGGCGGCAGGTGGTGCCGCGCACGCAAGAACGTCTCAACCGCCTTCATGACTCCGTCAATTGAGTTAGGGCTGTCGCACTCGAGCGAAATCGTGTCCAGGTAGCGGCCGCGGCTGTTGCCGCCGAACCAGGCGGTGAAGCCCAGGCGCATCATGGAGGTCTTCAGGGGGACCACGATGACGTCGTCCTGGTCGCGCCAGCCGCTCGAGCCCTTGGGCGGCAGGATGCCGATGACCTTGAAGGCCACGCGATTAAGCTTGACGGTCTTTCCCACGGGATTTTCAGAACCGAAGAGCTTGTTGACCACGGTCTGCCCCAAGACGGCCACGCGAGCCATGGAGTCGTCCTCCGCCGCGGTGAAAAACCGCCCGTAATACGGGACGTCATCGTACATGGTGGCGTAGGCGGGGAGCGCCCCCTGCGTCTCGGTCGAGGTATTTTTGTCCGAGTAAGTGGCCTGGACGGTTCCGCGCAGTTCGCCGTCCACCGCGACGATATGGGGGCTCACGCGGGACAAGTCGTCCAAATCCTGCAGAGTCAAGCGCGAATAGCTGCCGGTGCCGCCGTGGAAGGCGGCTTGGGAGAAGGGAAACACCATCACGAGGTTCGAACCCAGACGCGAAATCCGGGCTTCGATGGCTTTTTGCGCGCCCTTGCCGATGGCCAGCATGGCGATGACCGCGGCCACGCCGATCAATATCCCGAGCATGGAAAGCGCGCTGCGGACCTTGTTGGCCGTGACCGCACGCAGGGCCGAAGCCCAGTATTCGCCCATCTCGGCCGCGTTTAAGCCTCCGTGCTGAAGTTTAAGCTGGGCGGGGAGAGGCGGCGCGGTTTTGGCGCGAAGTGCGGCCGGTGCGCCGCCCGAGGCCGGAGCACCCTCGTCCGCATCGTTGGATTCGTCAGAGAT
>JAGWJU010000272.1 GCA_028865585.1 Elusimicrobiota bacterium
GACACGGCCGACTTCACTGCGGCGGGCGACGTGCAGGATCAAACTTTTCCCAACGGCCTCACCGCCCACTATTTGAAGGCCACGGCTCCGGGCAAGCCTCCGCTCATCCTGGTCGCCCTTCAAATCGGGAACCGAAATTTCGTCGGAACCCTCATCAGCAACATTCCGGACCTCATGCTTCCCGCCATCGTAGGCTCGCTGAGCGCCCCCGGCGCCCCCATGGCCGAGAGCGCGTCCGCGGGTCCGGACGCTGGACAAAGCTCGGATGGACAGTTGGCCTTCACCCTGCAGCCGCAATGGGTCCGAGTCCCGGACGCGGCGGCTCAAGCCGCGGACCCCGACACAGTCTTCGAGGTCAAGGCCTTGGACTCGCAAATGAGCATGACCAAGGCCAAGGACGCAGAGACCGTGCCCATCGCGGAGGAGCCCGACGTCGTCCTGCAGATGGCCAAGCAAATCCCGGAAGCCGACGCGCGAACGGCCGGAGCCGCGCGGTTTTTACGCACGCCCGCCGGGCCCGAGCTCATCTACGCCGCAGTCCAAAGCAAGTCCGGCGGCGTCCAATACGTGGTAGGCTATCTGCCCTGGGCGTATCTTGGCTACTCGGTCCTGGCCAGCGGGCCCAACGCCGAAAAGCTGGTCCGGGCTCTCTTTTCCAGCCTAACGCTTGGGACTTCGGCCATCCCGGGCTTGGTGGCGGCCACGCCGTCCGTCCCTTCGTGGACCTGGGTGCAAAGCGCCGAAGCCGGCGCGGCGATTCTAGCCGTGCTGGCCGTAGGCCTGTTTTTCGCCCTGCGCCGGCGCAAATAGCCCCGCCCGTTCCGATTTGTTATCATAAGGCCATGGCCACCACCGTCGACACAAAACAGATCATTTATTCCTTAATAGACGTCGGACGCATCCATCCGCCCAAGAAGCAGGTTTTAAAGGGCATCTACCTTTCCTTTTATTACGGCGCCAAAATCGGCGTGCTGGGCGATAACGGCTCGGGGAAATCGACGCTTCTGCGCATCATGGCCGGCAAGGATCCGGACTATACCGGCGAGATCACGCAGTCCAAGGGCTACACCATCGGGCTTCTGGAGCAGGAGCCCCAGCTGGATCCGGAGAAAACCGTCAAGGAGACGGTCGCCGAAGGCGTGGGCGAGACCATGAAGGTGTTGAAGGAGTTCAACGATATCAGCGAGAAGCTCGCCTCGCCGGATTTGTCTCCGGAAGACATGGAAAAACTTTTGGAGAAGCAGGGCAAGCTTCAGGAAAAAATCGAGGCCGCCGGCGCCTGGGAAATCGATAATACGCTGGCCGTGGCCATGGACGCGCTGCGCTGCCCGCCCGAGGACCAGAAGTGCGGCGTTCTCTCCGGCGGAGAAAAGCGCCGCGTGGCCCTCTGCCGCCTGCTTTTGTCCAAGCCCGACATCCTTTTGCTCGATGAGCCCACCAACCACTTGGACGCCGAGTCCGTGGAGTGGCTGGAGCAGCACCTGCGCCAATACGAAGGCACGGTCGTCGCGGTCACGCACGACCGCTACTTCCTCGACAACGTGGCCGGCTGGATTCTGGAGTTGAACCGCGGCGAGGGCATTCCTTATAAAGGAAACTACGCCTCGTGGCTCGAACAGAAGCAGGCTCGTTTGGCGCAGGAAGCCAAGTCCGAGGGCAAACTGCAGAAAACGCTGGCCAAGGAGCTCGAGTGGGTGCGCGCAGGCGCCAAGGGGCGCCAAGCCAAGAGCAAGGCCCGCCTTTCCGCCTACGAACGCATGCTGGAGGACTCCAAGAAGGAAAAGGTCGCGGACGAACTTGAGATTTACATTCCGCCGGGCCCGCGCCTGGGCGACGTGGTCATCGAGGCCAAGGGAATTTCCAAGGCCTACGGCGACAAGGTCCTTTTCGAGGATTTGTCTTTCCGCCTGCCGCCCAACGGCATCGTGGGCGTCATCGGCGCCAACGGCGCGGGAAAAACCACGCTTTTCAAACTCATCACCGGCAAGGAGAAGGCCGACGCCGGTTCCTTCGCCGTCGGGCCCACCGTCAAGCTCGGCTACGTGGATCAAGGCCGGCAATTGGACGGCGAGAAAAACGTCTGGGAAGTCATCTCGGACGGCCTGGACGTGGTGAGCCTAGGGACGGTGCAGATGCCGTCGCGCTCCTACGTCGGGCGCTTCAACTTCGCGGGCCAGGACCAGCAGAAGCTGGTCAAGAACCTCTCCGGCGGCGAGCGAAACCGCGTGCACATGGCGCGCATGCTCCGGGAAGGCGCCAACGTCCTTCTCCTGGACGAGCCCACCAATGACTTGGACGTCCACACTTTGCGCGCGCTCGAAGACGCCATCACGAGCTTCGCCGGCTGCGCCGTGGTCATCACCCACGATCGGTGGTTCTTGGACCGCATCGCCACGCACATCCTCGCCTTCGAGGGCGACTCACAGGTGGCGTGGTTCGAGGGCAACTACCAGGCCTACGAGGAAGACCGCAAGGCGCGAATGGGAGACGTGGCGCCCAAGCGCATCCGTTACAAGAAGCTCACACGCGGATAGGCCTTTCGGGCTCCCTCCAAAAGGACCAAAGGCTCTTGGACGAAAAGAAGATTCGTCCTACAATAGAGT
>JAGWJU010000273.1 GCA_028865585.1 Elusimicrobiota bacterium
AGCCAAAAACGCCACGCCTCGTTCGATAAAATTTTCACCTGGCACGATGGTTTCGTGGATGGCAAAAAATACGTCAAAATTAATTTCTTCCAAAACATCGCGCCATTATCCGAAGTAAATATTCATAAAAAAGAGAAGTTCTGCACCATGATCGCCAATTATAAGCACGCGCGCGGACCTTTGGAGCTCTATTCGCGCCGGATAGAGGCCATCCGCTGGTTCGAAAGAAATCACCCCGAAGATTTCGATCTCTACGGGGGCGGCTGGGCCGAATTGCATTCGCCACGCTCCATTGCCAAAGCGCTTCTGGCTTGTGCCCCACGGCGCATTTTCGAAAGCCGGTTCTCGTCTTATCGAGGCCGTGCCCAATCAAAGAAAGAGATATTGTCAAAATACAAGTTTTCAATTTGCTACGAGAATGCCCAGGGCATTCCCGGTTATATCACGGAAAAAATACTCGACTGCTTCCTGGCCGGGTGCGTGCCCGTGTATTGGGGCGCGCCCAACGTCGCGGATCACATCCCAAAGCAGGCTTTTATTAACTTCCTTGACTTCAATAACTATGAATCGCTCTACCGCCACTTGCGGAATATGACCGAGGCCGCATACATGGGCCACATCAACGCGATTAGAAACTTTCTTGACAACGAACAAGGACGCCGTTTTAGCGCGGAGTTTTTCGCCGAGCAGGTGTCCGCGCGAATTTTAGAGGATTTGAGCGGCGCCAAAGCCTAAGAACGCCGATGCCCTCGACCGCGCGCATCATCCGTGAAAACCCGGCCGCCCTTGGTCTTGGCGCGCTCAACGCCCTCTTGTTCGCGCTCGCGGCCCCGCATTATCCGGGCTCCATCGCGCTCTACGGATTCTTCACATGTTGCGCCTCCTACATGCTCTGGTTCGGCCTTACGCAAAACCTCGGCTTCGGCCAAAAGGTCCTGGCGGTTTTCCTTTGGCTGGGCATATTTTTCAAGCTGGCCGCGCATTTAATCTTCCGATATCCCTACGTCGAACCCGTCGGCGGCTTCGCTTATACCCCTAAGCAATACAACGAGGTCCTCATCGTCGGCATCGCCGCCTATGCCGGGGTCTGCGCGGCCTGGCAGCTGGCAAGCCGTCATATAAATTCCGAGCGGACCGACCCGCTTACGCTGCCGACCACAACCGCCGGTTCCAAAAGCAACATGGGGACGGCGCCGCTGCTCGCGGCCTTCATCGCGCTGGTCGTGATCATAAACGCGCTGAACATCCATTTCGGCATATTTAGGGTGGGCATAGTCGCGAAAACCATCCTGCCATGGCCGACGAATGCCGTGCTTAGCTGGCTTCTGGGGGTCGGGCTATCCTTTGGCGCGGCGGTCCTGGTTTTGAGCGGCTGCCTGTCCCGAAAGAAGATTTCCTGGTGCCTCGGGGCCGTCATCTTCGAGGGCATCCTTTCCGGAGCGACCACGCTCAGCCGCGGGCTTTATCTTTGGCACGTCTTTCCCGTGTTCTGGGCCGTCTGGATGAACCGCAAACGCCTGGGCGCGGCCCTGCCGTTTCGCAGGCTGATCCTGATTTCCATCATCGCCGCGGCGGGCTTCGTCGCGACCGGGGCCGCCGCCAACCTTGCGAGAAATCGCGATTATTCAAGCGCCCTCCGTGGAAGCGCTGGGGACCAATCCGCAGTTCCCGCCGTTGGGTTAAAATACGCTCATCCGCCGCGGACCCCGGCCGCGCACATCGCCGCGCTTGAAACCGCGGCGGCCCAATTAACCCACCTGGCCGCGGACCGCTGGATAGGTCTTGAAGGCATCATGGTCGCGGTCGGATACTCCAAGAAAAGCGTCGGCTTGTTTAAGGAATTGCTCGAGGAAAAATCGGCGATTGGCCGCGTGACCAGATACCAATTCATTGCCAACGCCGTCGGTTACATGCACATGGACGCGAATAAATTCCAGTTCGGCACGCTGCCGGGACCCGCCGGATTTTTTTATTTAAGCGGCTCTTTATTTTTCGTGTTCGCGGGCATGATGATCGTGGTCTTGTTCGGCGCGCTCTTGGAGCACTGGGTCTTCGTCATGACCCGCAATCCCTTTCTTTACGCCGTCATCGCGGTCTGGGTGGCCAACACGATCGCCCAGATGGGCGTCGCTCCGCGCATGGTGGGAAAGCCGTTGTTCATGAATGCCGCCGCGGTGCTGCTAATCGCTTTTGTCCAATCGCGCTGGTGGGGCATCGGATGGTTCGGCCATGAAGATCGCGGCCGTTAACCTGACCGCCGGCGGCATCAGCGGCGGCAACAAGCGGTTCTTGGAGCAGGTCCTGCCGCGTTTGGCGGCGCATCCGGCCGTGGCGGCGGTTCTTTGCGCCGCTCCGGCCTCGCTCAAAACTCCGGAGTGGGTGACGCCCCGCCCCAGGCTGGCTTTCGCCGAGTGCCGCCCGTTCAACCCGCTTCGCCCGGCCCCGGACAAGGCCTTCAAGAAAATCCTCGATGATTTTCGCCCCGACGCCGTCTTCATGGCCACGGAGCGCCGCCTCGATTATCCCGGCGTCCCGCAAGTCGTGATGGTGCAGAACATGGCGCCGCTCTCCGGCATCGCGACGACCCGGGGAATG
>JAGWJU010000274.1 GCA_028865585.1 Elusimicrobiota bacterium
TCACCCGGTAGACTCCATCGGAGGCTTTGTCCGCCATCCAGGGGTTGAGGTTGCCCGAACTAGGCGCCATGGCCCCCAGAACTTCCCCGATGGTCTTGCCGTTGGACAGTTTCCGATTCTGGACCAAGGCGATAGCCTGCTTCTTAAATCCATCCTCTGCCGCGGTCTGCTGGGATACGGCCGGAGCCGGCGGCACGGCCGGCGTAATCGGAGCCGGAGCCTTGTTTTGACCCAAAGGGATAAGGCCCTCCTCAAACGCGAACAGCGCTCCGGCGGCCACAAGAACCAGGCCGACCCACAGAAAAGCCTTGCCCTTGCCCTTTTTAGGTTTGGACTGAGCCTTGGCCGCCGCAGGAGCGATGTCGACCGGACCGGACGGCACGGCGGGCGAGGGCTCGTCAGGCTGCGGCGGTACGTTCTGAGCCTGGAGGAAGTCCATTGCGGCCGGTTCGGAGGCCGCCGCAGGCGCAGCCGGCGGCGAGCTTTCGCCCGGCAAAGGAGGAAGCGAGAAATCGTTGGCCGCCGGAGGCTCGAACCTCTCGCCTGGAGCCGAAACCGGGGACTCCCCTCCAGCGGGGGCTTCCGGCTGTGGCGGAAGAGAGAACGACGGAGACTCTGGAGCCGGCGCCTGCAGTCCCGGCGATTCGGCGTGAAGCGAAGGCTGCTCCGGAGCGGACGAGGAGCGGCTCTCGGGTCCGTTTCCGATGCCGAAGGCGCGTCCTCTCAAAAGGCTTATTTCCGATTGAAGAGCCTCGATGCTGCGCTTCATCTCTTCGATGCTTTCCGCCTCGCTCTTGGCCAGCGCCTCCGTCTCCTTCTGCGCCGCGTCGGCTGATTCCACCCGGGCCTTGACCTCGTGCAGCAAGGACAGCGTTTGTTCAATATCTTGAATTTTTGCGAGCACGGCGCGCCGGCCGTCCTCAGCCTCGCGCTTAAAATCCTCGATTTCTTTGCGGGAACTTTCCAAAGAACCGCCGACCTTCTCCTCGATACGGGACATTTTCCCGCTGATGTCGCGGATCCAATGGTCGAGGCTCTTGCGCTCGTCATCGAGGATCCGGTGCATGTTAAGCATGTCGTCCTCGTCCTTGCGCATCTGCTCATGCAGCCCGCCGAACGCCATCTCCAAAGATGAGATTTTTTCCTCGGCGTTCGCGTCGGGCAGAGAAAACGGGGATAATTCCGTCGGCGCGGCCGAAGGCGCGCCCTCGAGTTCCTCCCGGGTGGCGACCATCTGCGCGGACATTCGCGAAGCGCCGCGCAACTCCGGCACGAGGCTGGCCCGTTGCCAATCGCCCATGTCCGTCCCTTTGCGGCCCTCGGGACAGATGAGCGCCTACGGACCGAAGCCCGGGAGATTGCGCAACTCATCCGGATTGTAGGGCCCGGTCACCTGATTATCAAGGAACAGCCAATATTTTGCCATGCCGATCTCGCTCCTGACGCAGTGATTCTACCTCTTCTCGGCGCGTTTCTAAAAAACTATTTCATACTTAAGGAAGTATTATAGGAATTCAAGCTAAAATCAATGACAAAGATGTTACGGGCCGCATTTTTTTGTATAATTCGTCTGCGGGCTATTAGCTCAATGGTAGAGCAGGTCCCTCTTAAGGACAAGGTTGTAGGTTCGAGTCCTACATAGCCCATAATTTTTGGACCCAAGCCTTGCGATTTAACGCGAGCAAGACGGGCGGGTGGCGGAACTGGCAGACGCGCACGGCTTAGGACCGTGTGCCGCAAGGCTTGGGGGTTCAAGTCCCCCCCCGCCCAAACCTAGGAAAAACAAGCAGAATTTGGCTCAAAGCCTTAGGCTCGCTTTTAGGTTTTTCCCCTCTTGGGGGGAGAGTGGGGGGAAAAATTCGCAACACCTCCACCCTTGGGTCAATTATTAGACTAAGCGCTCCCCGTTCAACCAAGCCGTCAGCGGCTCGAATTTAAATCGGGCGGCGTAACGCTTGAGCTTTTCCTTATTCAGGTTCCAGCGGCGCTCCCGTTTGTGCGGCAATTCAAGCGGGGAGCGCGGAACCAAAGCGAGGTAGGCAAGGTCTAGAAAGGCCTTCTCCGGATCCGCCATTGGATAACTCGCCTGCCCCTGGCGCCTCATCTCATAGCCCCACATCAGCCGCTCAGGCAGGTGGTGGATGCTGAATTCCCCGATGGAAGTCCGGTAGCGCTTAGGCAAGGCCGGGGAGACGGCATAGACGACATGGGGGATTTCCTCCACCACCCCATAATCGGCGAGCGCGCTATAGAGGGAGACGTAAGCCGGCCATGGCGCTCTTAGGTAAGGCACCGCCTCGTAAGGATTTAAGTCCGCGGAGAGCTTGCTGACCCATACCCCCTTCTTAATCCGGTCCACCAAATCCTGTCCGGCCAAGCGCGTAAGAGCCTTGGTCGCGGCGGCGGAAGAGAGCCCCGTGAGCGTGATAATGTCCGCTGAGGCAAAGACCCTCAAGCCATGCCGCTGGATTAACTTGAGGATAGACGCGGCGGAGACGCTCATTGAAGCAACTCCAGGAGGCTCTCTTCGACCTCCGCCTTCTGCCGTTTGAAAGCATCCTCTTTGCGATACATTTCGATCAATTC
>JAGWJU010000275.1 GCA_028865585.1 Elusimicrobiota bacterium
GGGATTGGCGATGCAGTTCAGCCAGCAGTCGCATTGGCAGGAGTCCACGTAGCTCCGTTCTTCGCCCGCCTTCCGCGAGGTCCAAATCTGATCGAACGGCATTTCCTTAACGTTGCCGACGGTGCGGTGCTTGTTCACAGGGCAAAAAAACAGGTCGCCCTCGGGGCTGAGCATGGCGTATCTCTGGCCGGCCAGGCAATCCTTGAAATACCGCTCGGGCTTGCGCGCGTATTTGCGCAAGTACCACCAGTAGAGAAGCCTCGTCCAAAGCCACAAGGAGTCCCGATCCTTGCCTCCAATGAGGCGCGCCAAGGCTCCGTTTTCTTCGGCCAGATGAAGCAGGATTTTCTCGATTTGGTTCTCGACCTCGGAAATCTGGGCGTCGGTCCACGAGAAGGTCTCCGGAGCCTCGAACTTCTGATGCTCGACCACCATCTGGGCCCCGAACCATAGCCCCATCCCCGAAACGAGCTGATAAGTGGGCCAAAGCTCGCGATAATTTTTGGGCGTGATGGTGAAGCTGAAGCTGAAGTGCACGTCCGGAAACTCGTCCCGCATCATGCGCGCGGTTTCCATCAAGCCCTTAAAGGCGCCTTTTTGCCCGCGCACATCGTCGTGCGTCTCTTCGAGGCCGTCAAGGGATGAGCCGAGCCACAAATTTTTGACTCCGCGCGCCCGCAAATCGTTGAGGCGGCGGCGCACCATCTCCGTGTTCCAGAAATTGCTCAGGATGCCGAGCGAGGCCTTCGGAAAGTGCCCGGACAAGAACGCGGCGATGTCCACGATATCGGCCCGAAGCCACGGTTCCCCGCCGGTTAGGACCACGATCTCGACGTCTTTAAGCCTCTCCGAACCTTCAACAAAGGCGCGGATTTGCGCCAAGTTCATTTCTCGCTTGACCGACTCCTTGTCCTTGAAGGGCATCTCCCAGTGGTGGCACATGACGCACTTCAAGTTGCAGCGGTGGGTCAACTCCAGGTGCAGCTCCCGGATCGGCCGGCAATCCTTTTTCCCGTCGAGGCGCGCAAGACCGGCATCGACCCGCTGGGCAAGAAGCTCGAAAATGGCGCTAAGGCGCGGATTCATCTCATCGCCTCGCGCGGAGAGCGGAGCCGTCGGCCTTTTCAGTCTTTTTCATTTTCACTCCATTGGCCGCGCTTATCTTGCCGTTTTCAAGGCCGTGAAGAGGGGACTGCCCCAGCGCTTCAAGCCGGGCGGCGATCCCCCCCAGTTCGTTGCCGAGCTTGTCGAACCGCTTCACCAGGTATTCGCACAAACTCACGGCCCGCACACGGTTTTCAGTCTCCCGCCTCAAAGCTTCAGGCTCCAGCTTTTTCATGTAGAGCAAAAGGGCGGCTAATTCAGACCTGATGGCGTTGTGCATGTCGCGCTGCATCCGGCTTGACTGCTCACGCAGGCTTTCCGCTGCTTTCCAGATGTCGCGAGTCAAATGATCGTGCCGCTCATCGACAGTCTTGCGGATTTCGCGGCTTAGCCGGTCATGCCGCTCATCCAAAGTCCTGCGGAACTCCTGACTGAGCCGATCCGAGCGTTCGTTTATAACCCGGCGGAAGCCGTCGTTCCGTCGGTCGGTTTCGCGCAATGATTCATCCATCAGCATCTTCATCTCCGCGCTTACGCGGCCGCAATCGGAGTTCGAATCCGCAGGCTGAGTGCGCGCATCATTGTCTTCGGGAAGCCCGCAGTTCCCAAACCGCGCCTCAACGCCCAGGCCCAAGTCTTCGCCGGCAACCCGAACTGCGGCCGCCCGTCCTTTTCGCCGGGCCGGGCGGGAAAGCTTTAGTATAGCCCCGATTCCATTTTCGCACCACTTTTTCTGCAGGAGGCCTAAGTCGCGCGCCGCGCGAACCCGCGGTTCGTGAATTTCGCTCGTTTTGCCGGCAACGCGCCAAGCCGTCACATCCGTAGCGGTAAACAGCCGAAACCCGGATTGGCGAAGGCGAAATCCGTAGTCGTAAAGCGCAAAACGACGGCAGCGAAATCTCTCGTCGAACAAGCCGGTCTGCCTCAGCGCCCCTCGGCGGAGCATCCATAAGTCTCCGTGCAGGAATCGGCCGCACTCGCGATGCCCCCCGGACGCCTGGTGGAACGCGGCCAAGCGACGCACTTCCTTCAGGTCGTCCGCGTCTCGGCATGAAGCGGCGACCACGGCCAGGGACGCGCCCACCTTGAAGTATTCCAGCATCCTAGCCAAGGCTTTCTCCGGAAGCCACAACGGCTCGTCCCAAAACAGCACGTAGTCCGCGCGGGAGAGGCGCAGCGCCTCATTCCAAAGCGCGGTGCGGCCCTCGGCATTCAAGGGTGCGTCAACTTTCACATGGCGCACGCGCGCAACATGACGGGCCTCACGCATCAGCCGCCTGACCCGTGTCCGCGCCCCCGCGTCCTTGCCCGTGACGACATCCACAGTCGGTATTTTTTCCTCCCGGGCGGCGTCTTCTTGGGTCCAATCCAGGCAAAAACGCCTGCCCATGGACTCCAGCACGTCCGCCGGTTCGCGCACGAACCCCACGCACGCGTCGCGCCCCCCGCCGCCCTTCCAATCCTCCCCCCTA
>JAGWJU010000021.1 GCA_028865585.1 Elusimicrobiota bacterium
CACCAGGTCGTAAACGTAGTCCCCGTCCGGCACGGTCAGGCCGTTGCTGTCCGTCCCGTCCCAGGCCTGCGTGACGTTGAAGCGCCCCGCCCTAAACCCGTAGAAAGTCCGAATCGGCCCGACTTCCGCCCCGCCCGGCCCCACGACGTCGGCGCAGCTTCCGCTGCCCGAGAGCTGTCCGCACGGCGGCCAGTCGGCCGCCTGATTCTTAAAGATCGTGCCCGGCGGATAGATGTTCCAGGCCACGTTCATGTCGTTGGAAAGCTCGTACGCGATGGAAGAGACGTCTCCCGTCGCTCCGACCAGAAGCGGCTGGGTCTGCACGTTGGTGATGCGGAACAAGTCCACCGGGAACATGACCGTGGTCGTCGTGACCTGGGCCGGCACGAAGGGATCCGAGGCCGAGAGCTGTGCCATGTAGACTCCGGAGCTCACCACCTGGCCGTTGTCTCCCACCCCGTCCGACCAGGTTTCGGAAATTCCCGTGCTGCCGGGGCGGACTTCGTTATTGACCAGCGTTTTGACGACTTGGCTCGCCGAGTTCAAGATGCGGAAGTTGACGTTGGCCTCCCGCGACAAGGAGTACTCGAACTGGAACGGATCAATGCCCGCCACAGGCGGACTCGAGCCCACGACCGTGGTAATGGGAGTAATTTGGCTGACTCCCACATAACTCCGCGAGACGGGGATGAATCCCGTCTTGGCCACGGATGTCCAGATGCGCTTATCGTTGCTGCTGCCGAAGAATGAGAAGCCTTCCTGCGACGGCAGATAAGCATAGATGACGAAAACATAATCCCCGTCCGGCATCACCTGCTGGGAGTTGTTCAAGCCGTCCCAGAAATTATCCACGGGCGTGCGTCCAATCTGCTGGGAGATGAAGTTTACGACCGGAGAAACCGACGTTGGAGACGAGCACCCTGAACTCGAAGGCTGGAAATTCTTTGGGGAACCGGTGCCGGAATCGAGAGAACCGTTGTTGACGTTATTCAAGGAAGCGCAAAAGGTGGTCCCGGGCGGATAAACATCGACGTAGACCGTAGCCGGCTCGGTGAGAGTGTAGGTCAGCACGGCCAGGGACGTCGAGCCCCCTAGCAACGGCTGGACCTGGATGTCGGTAATCTGAAGAGGATCGAGACCGATGTTGACCGTTTGCGTGCTGGACTGATCATAGCCGTACTGGTCGCTGGATTCCGACCACAGCGTGGCCAAATAGTTGTTCGGCGGCATCATTTGGCCGTTGTTGTCGCGTCCGTCCCAAGCATTCCCGTCCGTCAGACTGCCGTTGGGAACGCCTTCGCCCGGCTGCGTCAGTCCGGGAACCACCTCGCGAATAATGCTGGTGCTGGGCGGCGCGGAAATATCAAGGAAGAACGTCGCATCTTGAGAAAGCCGGTAGGTTATGTTGTAGGGCTCCGCGGCTACGCCGGTGATTTTCCCCACGATGGTCGGGGTGGACTGAATGGCGTGCACGTCGTCCGCGTTGACCAAAATCGGCTGCTGGGAGACAATGTTATCTTTCGATGTCGCCGATCCGTAACTGCTCCCATCATATGTCGTCCCGCCGGGATAAGCGGTTACGGCGCTAACTTGAATATTGCCCTGCGTTCCCACCTGGTTGGTTATGACCGTAGCGCGGAATCCATATTCTCCGTCAGAACGCCCAACCGAGCCTTGAATGTTTATGCTTCCATCCCAGAGCACACAGTAAGGGCCCAGCGGCCCTGTGCAGCTTGCATTTTGGACCGTTTTTTGCGTTTGAGTTGTAGTATCGAAAAACGTCGTATACCCGACCTGGTTGCTGTTGCAGCCTCCTCCTGGAATTTCTCCCGGAGAATTAATGAAAAACGTTTTGACCGGGGGCGTTGAACTGGGATCCAAAGGGTTGGAACCGTTTTGATATTTAAATACCTCAAATTCAACCTGATCAATACCGACAGCCGTGCTTTGTTGCCCACTATCATTATTGCTGTAGCCGACGCCGGCGCAAAGGTACACTTTGCTATTGCAGACATTGGTATAAATCGACCCGGAATTCAAAGGCCCGCTGCCCGAAGGCATTCCAATGCCGAATTCCGTACTGCTATCGCATGCGGTCGCATAAGTCTGTTGAGCGAATTGAATTTCCGGATCATTCGAAATGTTTCCCAAGCCGAGCTGATTTCCGAATCCAAATGATTGGTTGATACTGGTATTGCCGCTCGTACCGGCACCCACGCTTACCGAAGAAATTATAAGAGAAGGATTTTCAATCGGATCCTGACTGGGCGGACCAATAAAATCCTCCGGCAAAACCGCTGCGCCATTAAGCAGTGATTGATCCGAGCAAAAATTCGGGACTCCCGGGTTAGTAGTCATCAGAAATGGAACTTGGGCAAGGCATGTTTCGCAAGATGAGGGCAAGCCGTTCGGCAAGGGATTTTCATTTTGTGTAATTACCGGGCTATTTGCCGCTTGCCAGGCGCCACAACAGACATTACAGTGAATCGGAGGGCAATAGAAATACTGATTGCCGATAGAATCAATTTGAACGATGCAATTCGTGTCGACGTTATGGACGTACGTGTTATCAACGTAGAGCTGGAACGCCGAGGCGGTGCGCGCGCAAATAATGAGGAAGACGGCGCAGAGGAGAGCCGCGCCGGAAAGGCCCGAACGCCTTAGGAAACCCTGTTGTCGATCTCTCATGTAAGCCTAAACCGTTGTCGGGCGATACTATACTCGAAATTCCGTTGCGATTTTATTAACGGACTGTTAAAGGAATGTAAAATTCCGCTCAAATGAGACCGGCTTAGTAGCGGAACTTTATGAAGGAGGGGACGGAGCTTCCGTCCGACGGCGCGGCCAGAATCCACAACTGCCGCCGGCCGTTCATCGTCACCGCGGTCATGCCGACCACGGTCTTGCCCAAATCGTAGGCCGCCCGCAGCGTGAAGGCCCCCTCCTTGAAATCATAGACGTCGAGCTTGCGGGTCTTGGAATCGAACGCCCAAAGTTGCCCGGAAACCCACAACAGCGACGTGGGAACCGCGCTGCCCATGCCGTAGGACCGGACGCTCCCGTCCTTGCCGTAGCGGTCCAGGGAGCGGTTCGCGGCGTCGTAGCACCAGACGGCCTTGCCGTCGTAGGCCATGGCCGTGGGCGCGGGACCTTGGGCGGGAAGAGTCGCCGCCACCTGGCCGGGATCGGAATCCTCGACGCGAACGAGCCGGGCCTGGGCCGCGTCCGCGGTCCAAAGCGAGCCGTCCGCGGAAACGATGGACACCGGATGATAAGGCGGCTTGGCGTTGGGCGTGAAAACCGCCGGGGCCGCGTTCAAATCCAGGGGATTAAAGGCGTCCAACTCCCCGTTCCACTGCGACACCCAAATCTTCGAGCCGCCATAGGCCATCCCCGTGGGATTGGCCAAGGACGCGGGAATTTCCGCGACGGCCTTGAAATGGAACGCCGTGTAATATTTCCAAACAGGGATGGATGCCGCGGCAAAAACGGCCGCGGCCCCCAAACCCGCCCAAATGCGGCGCGACACGCGCCGGCGTTCCGGCGGCAGGCCCAAAAGAGCCACGGCGCGCAGGACGGACTGGATTTTCGTGGTCGTCTCAGTCGATTGGCGCAGGGTTTCGGCCATTTGGGAGGCGAAGCGCAAATGGTCTTCTTCCTTGGCCTTTAAATCCGCGTGCCAGCTTTGGCGTTCGCGCCGGAGCTTCTCCTCCCAGACGGAGAACTCCGAGCGCTGCGTCTCCCAGGTGGAGCGCTCGCGATCCCAAAGCTCGCGCCACTGGGCCCGCTCTTCCTCCCAAATCTTGGAGAGCTCTTCGAAGTGCCGCTGGACTTCGTCCACTTTTTTGAGCGCCTCGGAGCGCTCCTTTTCGGCGCCCTCGCGGACCTGGCGCTCGCGCAGGAGTTCGGCCAGGGTCTTTTCCAAGGCGTTTTTCGCTTCCTTGAGGCCTTGAGCGAGCTTTTCGGAATCTCCCGAGGCGCGCGCGGCGTCCTCCTGGCGCGCCTGCGTCAGAGATTCCATCTCCTTCATCCGGGCGAGATATTTCTCTTCTTTCTTCTCCCAGCTTTTGCGCTCTTTTTTCCAGATGTCTGCCTCGCCTGACATCCGCTGGCGGGTCTGCTCTAAAAGGGCGCGCAGGCGCTTTTCGTCTTCTTCGTGGCGGCGGCGCTCCTCCTTCAAGCTCGCGAGCGCGGCCTCCAGGCGGGCCTGGACGTCCAGGTAGCCTTCAAGCGAGTTCTCTTCCGCGGATTGGACTTGGCGGCGCAGGCCGGAGACCTCGTTTTCCAGGAGGCGCTGGCGCTCCTGCAGCGCCGCGATTTCTTTTTCCTTGGCCTCCAGCATTTCGGACCAGGCCGCGGCCTCGCCGCGGTGCTTGCGGCGCATGAGCGAGAGCGTCTCCCAGGCCGTGCTCGAGGACTCGGGAATGTCCGAGGACGGCGCTCCTGGAATTTCCAGGCCGGAAGACGCGCCCGCGCCCCTGGACACCTTGGCCCAGAGGCGCTCGATTTCCCCCCGCCACTCCGGCAGAGGTTCCTGCGGCATGTCGCTCGCCATGAACGGAGAAAATATAACAGAAATTTCGCCCGAAACAATGGCGAAAATGTTACAAGCGGCGGCTATCGATTCTGCAGCAGCCGCACCAGCTCTTGGTTGGCTTGGCTTAAATCCACGCCGGTCCCTTGATATTGGCGAAGGATGCTTCTCAGATTCTCGATAAGCGCGGAGTCGGCCGCGCCTTGGCTCTTCATCTGCAGGTAGGCGTTCCAGTCTTTTTGAAAGAGGATCTGCGGAGTGTTTTTCCCGGCCTCGGATTTTTCCCGCAGGCGCTTCTCCTTCTCCTGGATGTTTTGGAAATTCTGGAGGGACTGCTGATACTGCTGCTGCAGGTCGGTCAAGCGTTTGCGGGCCTCGGCCTCGGAAATAGTCCTATTCAAGAGCTGATTATCAAGAATCTTAATCTGATCGCGCAAAGAGTTGAGCTGCTGCGAGAGCTGCCACTGCTTGTTTTCGGCGGCCTCGAGCTCCTTCCGGAGGATGGCCCGGTAATCCATCTCGGTCTTGAGCATCCGCTCAAACGCCGCCTCCGGATCGGAGGCGCCGAAGCGCCAAGTGATGGACACGGCATTGCCCAAGCGCGCCGGGCCTTTAAGAGGAACGGTGAGCGCGTAGTCCGCCTCGCCGCCCATCATTCTCCAGCCCAAGCCCATGTTCCATGTTTGATCCCGATCCCCGGCGCGCATGCCGATGCGCGCGGCCACGGCCCCGTGCTGCACGGTTTCCCACCAGCGCTCCAAACCAGCGCCGGCGCTGGTTTCTTCGCGGTAAAGCCCCGAAGGCCCCTCATGCGCGATGTCGAAAGCGAAGGTCATGTCGCGGACCGACTCGGAAACCCCGGCGCGGATCTCCACGGGAAGCTTTGAGCCGCCGACGCGTCCGCCACTCAGGTTCAAAAGCGAGATTCCGGCGGAATACTTATCATGGAAACGCTCGACGGCCCCCAAATCCAGAGCCGCCGTCGCGTCCGCCTTCCCCCCCGCCGGAGGAGCCGCATCCGGGACCTTCAGGCTCCCCCCGAGTTCCAAGTCGTTTCCGGGAGCCTGCCAGAGTCCCTGCGTCGCGTAGCTGAACTGGGTGGTCCGCTCGGAAGAATAGCCGCGGGGGTCGTTATAAATATAGGAAAACCCGCCCACGCCGAAGCCCAGCGGCGCGACCGCAATCAAATTCGCTTGGCTTTGATCCGTAAAACCAGCCGGGAGATTAAACTGCCTCAGAGCATTGAGAGACAACGAAACGCGCTTGGCGAAGGCAATGCCGGCCGGATTGTAGAACACCGCGGCCGGATCGCCGGTCATCGCGGTAAAAGCGCCTCCCATGGCCGCGGCCCGCGCGCTGAACCCCTCGTCTCCGAAATAAGCGCGAAGGGGGGACGCGGCGCACAGCAGGAAGAGAGCCGCCAGAGAGGAACGCATCATAGAAAGCCTCACGGATTATAATTTTTTGCCGGAGGACAGCACAATGCGGTACTCGCCGGGGTCGGCGGCGAAGGCGGCAAGCGACTCCGACGCGGCGAAGGCGGGATCCGTGCGCTCCAAGAGCCGCGCCGACAAATAATGGGCGAACCCGTAGCAAAGCCGGACGTCGCGCAGATAGAATCCGCCCGCAGCCGTCAAAGCGAACCGCTGAACCGAGAATCTCCAGAATGACTTTCCACGCGCAGAAAGCCCTGGCCGAGCGCCTGAAAGCTCGACTTTTTGGCAGAGTCCGGAGGGGCTGAGAAAAAATGGATTTCCCATCAAGCCTAAATCGGCCAGGCGGCTTTCGGAAAGTCCGGCAACGAAAACCGGGCGTTCATATATCCATTGCTTCATTTGAGACGCCAAGCCGGGCCGCTCCGCGTCAACGAACATTCTGCCATTGGAATCAGGATCGGCTAGGGCCAAATAGCGCAGCCCGAAAAGAGCCGTGTCTCCTCCCACGACGGCCGCGGATCCCGGCGGCAGATTGCGGCGCAGATCCCTGGCGTAATCGTAGGCCGAAAAATCGTTTCGATGGATCGCCGCGGCGGCGTTGACGGCCAAGGGCCACGCGGCAATCAGGAGCGCGGCGGGCCACGCCGACCACGGCGCCCGCCGGAACAACTCTTCAATTCCAAAAGCGCATAAAACGCACAAAAAAACACTGGGCGCGATAAAAGCGGGAGAAAGCACGCTGCCCACCGTCCATTGCGTCACGTCGAAACGAGTCGCCAGGAAATAGAGGGGGCCGAAAAACATCAAACCCAGCGCGGCGCCCCAAAACCAGATTCGCTCCGAATGCCACAGCGCCCAAAGGCCGAAGAGCGCAAGCGCAAAGGCGGGCGCTCCGTTCTTAAGCAGGCCGCGAATCAAAAAATCCATCAAATTCCCCGCAAGCGCCAAAGAGAACGGCGCGGTGTATGGGCCGAACAGGGTGAGCGTGCCGTAAGAAGCCCGCCTCAAAACGTCCCAGGCCAAACCGGCGTCGTGCAGGCGAATCCACAAGAAAAGCTCCAAGCTTAAACCCAATCCGCAAAAGACGCAGAACCGAGCGGCGTCGGACAGCAAACGCCTCTCAAGATCCCGGCAGCGGCGGCTCCAAATCCAAAAAAGAGCGGGGCAAAAAAGCAAAAGGCTTTGATGATTGACCACGCCCAAGCCGAAGACAAGCCCGCTCAAGGACAGCCGCCTAAGGTGCGATCGGGCATCGCCATCCGAGAGCAGAAGCAAAATCGCTAAAAACAGCGCTTGCGCGGCGTACATCTCCCCAAGCAGGCAGAACTTCCAGTAAAAAGCGCCAAAGCCCAGCGCGAAACAAGCGCCCAAAGCCGCCGCCGAATGCACTCGGCGCCTCAAAAAAATAAAAAGAACCGCCGCGGCAGCCGCTCCGAAGAGAGCAGACAGAATGTTCAATCGGTAGGCCGGATTGCCCAAAGGAAAAACGTCCAGCCAGGCCCGGCCTAAAACGGCGTACAGCGGGTAGCCCGGCGGATGCGCCACGCCGAGGCTTAAGGCCGCCGCAGCCAAATCCGCGCTGTCACGCGGCGCGATGGATGGATAAGCGCAAAACAGGTAAGCGGAGAACAGAGCGAAGAACAAAAGAAAGGGCGCCGAGGCCCTGGAAAACCACGCGGCGCCGGAAGCGCCCTCCGGGCCCATGCCCTAGCGTCGGACCCAGGAGCGCACCGGCAGGCCCGGATCGCTCCGGTAGCGCCGCTCCACCGCGCCCGCCTTCAGCCGGTGCCAGGCCACCCGCGCGATCATGGCGCCGTTGTCCGTGCACAGCCGCGGCGTCGGCATGGCGACTTTTAAGCCGAGTTCTTGCCCGCGGGCGGCCGAAAGCTCCCGCAAACGGCTGTTCGCCGCGACGCCTCCGCCGATCACGGCGGACTTGACGCGAAACCTGCGCGCCGCGGCCATCGCTTTCGTGACCAGCGTGTCCGCGACCGCCTCCTGGAACGAAGCGCAGATATCGTCGATTTGGCCGGCCGTGAGTGTCTTGGAGCCGCAATCGCGCAAATAGTAAAGCACGGCGGTCTTGAGGCCCGCGAAGGAGAAATCCCAAGTATCCGGCATGTAGGGTCTGGGCAAATCAACGGCCTTGGGATTTCCCCTCCGCGCCGCCTTGTCGACCACGGGTCCGCCGGGATAGCCCAAGCCCAGCAGGCGGGCCACCTTGTCGTAGGCCTCGCCGGCCGCGTCGTCCCGCGTGCGGCCTAAAACCCGATAGCGTCCCGGGCCGCGGCACAGGAGCAAGTCGGTATGCCCCCCCGAAACGATGAGGGCGATCAAAGGGAACTCCAGGCTGTTCTCGAACTCGGCGGCGAAGACGTGCCCCTCCAAGTGGTTGACCGGCACCAAGGGAATTTTTTCCATGAGCGAAATCGCCTGCGCGGCGACTTTGCCCACCAGCAAAGGCCCCAAAAGGCCCGGCCCGCGCGTATACGCCACGGCGTGAATCTTCTCGGCGCCGGCTTGGCGGCGGGCGGCGTCGATGACTGGATAAATTTTTTGCAGGTGGGCGCGGGCCGCCAGTTCCGGGACCACGCCGTTGAATTCACGGTGCAGGGCGATTTGCGAGGAGACGACGTTGGAAAGAATGCGGCCGTCGTCAAGGACGGCCGCCGCGGTCTCGTCGCAAGACGTCTCGATTCCCAGGACTCTCATCCGAGTTAATTTCCGGCCGAGGACGACAGGATTCGATCGGCCTTGAGGATTTCCACGGCGCGGTCGAGCGCTTCATCCGGCGCCATGTCCTTCTCGCCCACCTCGGAGCGGGGCTTTTTGTCCTTGGCGTAGATCATGTCCCACTGGGCGTAGAGCTTGGACTCGACGTCCTTGGGCACGTTCACCACGATATCAGGAGTGAGCCCGCCGCGGACGCCCTTCTCATCGTTGCGCATCAGGCAACGGCCCAGGGGAGTATAGTAATGCGCCACCGTCAGCCGCAGAGCCGAGCCGTCGGATAGTGGAATGACGGACTGCACGCTGAACTTCCCGTAAGTCCTCTGGCCGACGATGACGGCGCGGCGGTAGTCCTGCAGTGCGCCGGAGACGATTTCCGCGGCGGAGGCCGTGCCGCCGTTGACCAGGACGACGAGCGGCAAGGCCGCGAACGGCGCCGTCGCTTGGCTTCGGAAATCCTCGCGGCTTTTAGGATCACGGCCCTCGGTGTAAACGACAATCCGGCTGCCGCCGATAAAATCCGAAGCCACGGCGACGCCGGCGTCCAAAAGCCCGCCGGGATTGTTGCGCAAATCGAGGACAAGGCTCTTCATGCCCCGCTTCTTCAATCCGTCCAAAGCCGAAAGCAAATCCGGGGCGGTCTCGGCGCTGAACTCCGTGATGCGGGCGTAGCCGATGTCCTTGTCCAGCATACGGGACTGCACGCTCCGGATCTTCACAATTTCGCGAGTCAGCGGATAATCCCGGGTCGTCCAGGGGCCCGCCTCGTCATCGCCGGAAGAGCGCGCCACGGTCAGGGTCACCTTCGTGCCCGGATCGCCCCGCAAGGCCTTGAAGGCGCCCTCGAACGTGATGTCCTTGGTGGTTTTTCCATCGATGGCGGTAATACGGTCTCCCGGCAGGATGCCGGCGCGGTAAGCCGGAGTTCCCGGAATCGGGGTCATGACGGTGAGCCAGTCGTCCTTCATGTAGATGCGGATTCCCACGCCTCCGAATTGCCCCTCGGTCTCGCTCTTCATGTCCTCGCTGGCTTCCGGATCGAGGAACTGGGAGAAGGGATCCAAAGTGTCGACCATTCCCTCGGCCGCGCCGTAGATGAGCTTCTTAGCGTCTTCAGGCTGGACGTATTGGGACTGGATGTAGCCCAGCATGTTGACCAAAACCTTCAATTCCTTATAGGTCTGCTCCTGCGGAGACGCCGCGGAGTCGGCGGGAACGGCCCGCGCCGCCGAAGCCGTCAGCGCCAGCGCGGCGGCGATTGCCCAGGTCTTACGCATGCTCCCTCCTTATATAGGGCATAGACATAGGCTACTGAGATTGCTCGAGCCAATCAAGAGGATTTAAAGCCTCGGTCCCCCGCCGAATCTCCAAATAAACGCGTCCACGACGGCCGCCCTTCCCAGCGCCGGCCTGGGCGATGGCGTCGCCCGCCTTCACCGTCTGCCCCGGCGACTTGAGGAACTGCCCCAGATTCCCGTAAATGCTGAAGAAATTTCCCCCATGATCAAGAATCATGACGCGCCCGTAGGAACGGAAGCTTCCGGCGTATATCACCTGCGCGTCCCGCATGGCCGCGACCGGAGCGCCCGGCTTGGTGGCGATCAGGATGCCTCGGCAGAGCGTCCAAACGCCGGTCGCCGCATCGCGGCGGCGGCCGAACGCCTCGATAACCCGGCCCGAAACGGGCCACGGAAGAGAATTCTTGGTCAAAGTCCACGTCGACGGCAGCGTCGGCGGAAGGCCCTTGCGCCGCTTCAGCCTCTGAATAAGATGGGTCAAGGCTCGAGCCGAGGCTTCAAGAGCCTTTTCCCGGGCCAAGGCCGCCGCCTTTTTTTGCTGCGTCGTCGCGATCTTGGCCAGGGCGTCCTGATACTGCGCGTCGGCTTGGCGGGCCTTTTCCCGCACCTGCTGGCTTTGGGTCAGGATGCGGCCCTCCTCCAGCTGCCTTTGCTTCTTCCGGCGCGATTCAGTCTTATCGAGGCCGCTCAGGCGCTTCAAGACGGCCGTCTGCTCCAAGACAGCCCGCTCAAGCAGCATGTCCCTCCAAAGGCTCTGAGATCCGAAAGGGCCGCCTTGATTCCACAAATCGTCGGAATAGGTGCGCAGCTCCGCCCGCATTTCCGAGCGCCACAAGCCGGAGGTTCGCCCGACGGCCTGAAGACGGCCTTCCAAAAGCCTCTGGTTGGCGCGAGCGCTGCGCAATTCCCGCTTCAAGCGGCCCATCTCCCCGCTGATCGCGGCCCTGCTTTGCTCCAGGCTCCGGGTTTGGTGCGTCAAGGACTCCTCCATCTGCTCGTAAAGCTGAATCTGCTCCTTGGCGGCCTTGAGTTCGTTTTGAATTTCGGCCAGCTTGCGTTTCTTTTCATCGAACCAACCGAAGGACGGAGCCGGAGCGCTCCAAGAAAGCGCCAGGACGGCGGGGAAGAACAGCTTTAGGAAATTTCGGCGCAAAGAGACCACCCCGCCAGCGCCAGAATCAGGATCAGCCCCGTTTGGCTGATCCAGGAAGGCCATGACCACCAGGAAGCAATCAGCCGCAGCGGCGAGGCCGTCGTCAGGGCCAGGGCCGCTCCGCAGACGCAGCCGGCCGCGGCCAAAAAGGCCGGCGCAATGGTGTGAAGCCGTTTTCCCAGGTGGTACGGCGAAATCCAAAGAACGCAAAAAGCCATCAGGACCACAAAGGCCGCGCTGAACCCGAAGACCATGTCGATCCAATAGCCGTAGAATTGGGCCTGCAGGATGGCCTTAACCTCGCCGCTTTTATAGCGGACGTCGGACCAATCCAAAATCGAGGAGGCGGATGAAATCCAGTCTGAAATCCGCCCGAATCCCCGCGGCGCCAAGCGGACCTCAAAAGAGGATGGAAGAGGGTTTTCTCCCAGCCAAGCGACGGAATCGACGAGTTGGGGCTCCCTGCGCTGCAGCTGATCGAGCGCCTCTTCCTTGGTCACGTAGCGCACGCTCTCGACGTCCGGCAAGGCCATAATCTTGTCTTCCACCTGCTTCTGGGCCGCGGCAGGAACGTCTTGGGAAGGAACGAGAAGGACGATAAAATCCGCGCGCAGCGAGTTTTCAATCTGCCCGCATTGGGCGCGCAAAAGGAGCAAGGACTCTCCGCCCAGGCCTCCGGCCAGCCCGAGAAGAAACGCCAGGAGAAAGGACAGCTTTTTCATCGTTCCGGCTAGAAGCCGGCCAGGGAAAATACGAGAGCCAGCGCGGTCAGGCCCACAAGCCCGGGGGAGCGCTTCGCGGCGTAAGACAAAAATCCAGAAACTCCCGGCGCCCGGACGGGGGCGCGCAACAATGGGGGCGGCGGCGGAACCGGCGCGACGCTCATAACGCCCGCGTCACCCATGACGGCGGAAAGCCCGCGCAAGGGCACGTCCCCCGAAACCATGAGCACCTTATCCTTTGCCCCTCTCGTCTTGCGATAGCCCATCGTCCGCTTGTACGCGAACCCGCTCTCCTCACGCAGACGCGGCAATTCCTTCGCGATGACTACGGCGGGATCCTGTCCCGCCGGGATGCGCAACCCCACGAGCATCCGGGCAGACGCTCCCGGAATCTTCAAGAGTTCCGACGCGGAAGAGGGGCCCGGATTCCAATC
>JAGWJU010000276.1 GCA_028865585.1 Elusimicrobiota bacterium
GATGGTCAGAATCCAATCGTGCTTGGCCGCTTCGATGCCGCTCATAAGAGCCCGGCCGTAACCCTTGTTGGCGGCGTGGCGCAAAACCGTCGCGCCGGCCTCGGCCGCGGCCCTTCCCGTCCCGTCGTCCGACCCGTCGTCCACGACGATGATCTCGAATTCGTCGACTAGGCCGGAGAGGACGTCTCGAATGGAGGCGACCACGCCCGCAACGGAAGCCGCTTCGTTCAAGGCCGGAAGAACGGCGGATATTTTTATGTCGCGGCGGATAGAACCGGGCATGATTGCCTAGCGGTAAAAATCACGGACCCAGCGATGCTCCGCCAGAGCCTTCAACTCCCGGTCGCCGTAATAGCTTCCGTCCGACGCGGCGGCGTTCTGTAAGACGTGCGCGGTCCGGCGCATGCCCGGGATGACCGTGGATACGGACGGGAAGCTCAGGCAGTACTTGAGCGCCGCAGTAATAAGGTCGGAGGCTTTGGGCCCGAGCGCGGCTGATTTAAGCGCCTGGACGCGGCGGCAGGTTTCCATAAGGCGCTCGCCCGCGAAATAATAACTGCGGAAATCCTCGGGTTCGAAGCGGATATCCGGAGTCAAAGCCCCGGTCAGGCCGCCCTCGTCGAACGGGCAGCGCACGACCACGGCGACGCCTTTTTCGCGGCACAGCGGGAAAAGGCGATCGGCCGCGCGCTGATCGAAAAGATTAAAAAGGACTTGAATCTGATCGACGAACCCGCTTCCAACCAGCTTCAGCCCGGACTCGGGATCGTCGCTGTTGAGCGAGGCGCCGAAATGCAGGATCTTGCCCTCTTTCTTGAGGCGGGCGATGGTTTCCCTCACTTCGGGCCAGGCCGGATCTTTAAGCCAAGCGTCCGTCCAAACGTGGAACTGCTCCAGCTGCAGAGCGGCGGCGCCCAGATTGCGCAGGGATCTCTCCACGCACCGGACGATCCAGCCCGGCGGGAAAGCAAGGGAGAGCGGGGTCATCGGCCGCGCCGGCCATTGCATGTTCTTGGGCGGGATCTTGGTCGAAACGACGATCTCGGCCCGGCGCGCGTCCTTAAGAAGCTTCGCGATAAGCTTCTCCGAGTGGCCGTGGCCGTAGGCGAAAGCCGTGTCGAAATAGTTGATGCCGCAGTCCAAGGCCGCGTGCAGAGCGCGCAAAGACTCCGCGTCGTCGGTCCTGCCCCACATGGATTTTCCGATGCCCCAGCCGCCGAAACCGATCTCGGAGACGGAGAGACCCGTGCGCCCGAAGGGGCGCCGCAAAACCCCGGCCTCGGCCGTCGTCATCGGCGCACGGCCACGGCCATTCCCTCCGAGGTCGGGATCATGGCGCAGGAAGAGAACAGGTCCAAGTCGGCCAAAGTTTTCAAGAATTCCCTCATTGCGGGAACGCCGGCGGAATCTTCGCCCGCCTGCTCGGGATTCAAATGCAGCTTTCCAAAAAGGTAGGCGTTGTCTCCAATGACGAGCCCGCCCGAGCGCACGTTGCCCGCGGCCCAACGGAGGTAACGGTGATAGTTCGCCTTATCCGCGTCAATAAAGCAGACGTCGAACGGGCCTTCGGATTCCAGCTTTGGAAGGACGTCCAAGGCTGCGCCCTCGTGTACGATTATTTTTCCCGACAGCCCCGCGCCGGCGATGTTCTCTCGAGCGACCTCCGCATGCCGCGCGTCGTACTCCACCGTATGCACGATTCCGCCGGGGCTTAAAGCTCTGGCCAAGTGGCAGGCGGAATATCCGGCCAGCGTGCCGATCTCGATGATTTTGCGCGCGCCGCAGGAGCGCGCCAAGGTCTCAAGAATTTTCCCCTCCTGCGGGCCGATGCTGATGGGCGGCAGACCCTTCTCGGGGGTCTTGCGCCGGATATTCTCAAGGACCGGGTCTTCAGCGCCCATGAGGCCGGCCGCGAACTCCAGAAGGGCCTTCGGCATCGACGCGGACGCTCCGCCGGAGGAATGCGCGGCCGGCGTTTTAAGCGATGCGCGCGATTTCGGCATGGTGAAAACTTAGCATCTCAGCGCGGCAGCGTCAAGGGGCGGCCTCAGCGTCCCTGCGGGGGGCGAAGATAGAGCGCGATCCGATCTTTGCGGCGGGCGATCTCGCGCTCCATTTCTCCGGAGAGCATGAGTCCGTACATCCGGAAATCGGCTCGAAAAGACAGCACGGGATAACGGAGCGTCGCGGGCGCGTTTTTCTCGATGAAAAAATGGCCGATCCACGCAAGCCCGTAGGCCAGCACGGGCCCCGCGGGCAAGAACCGCCAATCGCGCAGGACCATGGCGGCTCCCAGGCACAAAAGTCCGAGAGTCGTTCCCGCGAAGTGAAGACGACGGTTGCCCCGCCGCATGTGCTGGGAGACGTAGAACGGCCAGAACTCATCCAAAGTTCGGAAGACGGAGCATTCAGCCATCATGTCGGCGCGATAAAATCGGAGAGGGAGGGATTCGAACCCTCGATACCCGTTTGCACAGGTATAACGGTTTAGCAAACCGCCGCCTTCAGCCGCTCGGCCACCTCTCCAAAACTCAGAAAATCATTATATTTCAATGATTTTATCA
>JAGWJU010000277.1 GCA_028865585.1 Elusimicrobiota bacterium
TGATGGGTTACGTTCAATTCGTTCCTTACCACACACTGATTTAAAGAGTTTTACAACATTGGTCGGGAAAAACTCTAGTGGCAAATCAAATGTTCTTCGTGCAAAACCAGCCAGATAGGATCGCAGATAGGCATGCCTATCTGCCTATCGTGCCTATCTGAATGCCTATCTTATATTGCGTTTTGCCTATCTGCGCCTATCCAGATAGGCAAGTTGCCTATCGTCTGCCTATCTAGTTGCCTATCTCGGGTATATATACCCCATACCCGTATACCGGGGGTATATAGGAAGCGGCGCGGCCTGGGCAGACCGGGTCTCCTGGACTCTTTTCTGAAAATCGCTATTTTCAGAAGCCGCGCCGATCGGCATGCCCTCCCGGTCTTGACAGAAAAGAGGTGATACATTATAATAACATTGTATCAACAAGGAGGATCGCCCCATGCTGAAATTTTTGACGACCCACGGCAACAGCGCCGCCCTAGTCATAGACAAGCCCATTCTCGAGCTGCTCAACCTCGACGCGAAGACGCCCCTTGAAATCTCCACGGACGGCGGAAACCTGGTCATCTCCCCGATCCGGGACGCGTCCAGGGAAAAGAAATTCCGCGCGGCGCTCGAGAAAGTCGCGGCCAAGCACGCGAAAACATTCGCCAAACTCGCCAAGTGAGCGAGCCGGCCTTTCTCACGCTTGCCGAGGCCTTGGAAATCCACCGCGACCAGATCGAACGCCACGGCGGCTCCCCGGGAACACGGGATATCGGGCTCTTGGAGTCGGCCCTGGCGATGCCGCAGGCAAGCTTCGCCGGAGAGTTCCTGCATGCTTCCATTTTTGAGATGGCGGCGGCCTAGCGGAAAAAGCCGCCGAAGTCGGACATCTGCATGGGGTGCAGCGCCGTATCGCCCGGCGCGCGCTTGGCCAGATAGAGATCCGCCCGGCGCTCGACCAGGACCGCGTACTGGGCCTCAACGGGGTTAAGCTCCAAAGTGACCACGCCCTTGCCGAAGAGCCCCCCATCCGTGGCGATACCCAAGACCGCAACATTTTGCAGCACCGTGGCGGCGAGCATCTTCTTTGGTTCCTTGGCGGCGGCCACGTCAAAGACGGCCAACACGTCCACGCGGTCGCCGGGTTTGATGCCTATCAGCTGATCTTGGCTGATGGGCAAGGACACGGCGCGGTATTGCGCGTGCAGAGCCGCCGAATCGGCGGCCTCAACCTTCACCTTGGCGTCAGCTGCCGGGGCGTACGCGCTCACGGCGGGCGGCGGAGCCGAAACCTTGAGAGCGCCGGACCCCAGGTCGCTTGGCGCCAGGACCAGCGCGGAAGGGTCGCGCGCCAGCATGGGAACAATGTCGTCCGCCGCCCGCGCGCACGGAGCCGACAACAGAAGCACGGCCAGTAAGGAAATTTTTTTGTCCATGCTGAAGTATAAGCCCCGCGCGCGGCCGCGTCAATGCGCCTAGGCGCGCCGTTGTTTTATAATAGACGCGCGCGATGACTCCCTTCGATAAGTGGTTCGCCGTCGTTTTCGCGACGGTGAACCCCCTGGCGGGCCGCAGCATCTCGATACCCCTGGGCCTGGGCCTCGGGTTGCCGCTTCTCTCGGTTTCGGTGGTCGCAGGCGTCGCGAATTTCGCCCTGGCCGCCGCGCTCATCTTCTCGATTGAACGTCTGGAACGCTTTCCCCGCATTCACGCCTACCTCGAAAAAAAGCGCGGCCGCCAGCTGACGCAGTTCATCCAGGGCCGGGGCCTGCTCTATTCGGTCGTCGTGGGGCCGCTGATTCTGGGCACCTTCACGGTCGTGCTGGTGTTCCAGGCGCTCGGCGCGGACAAAAAGCGGATGCTGCTCTATAGCCTGGTCAGCGCGGTGCTGGTGACGGCCATCTTCGCTTGGGTGTCGCCCTTCATCCTGCGCATGATGAAGCAGTATGAAATTCTCTTGCGGCTCTTTTTTCCCGCCGTTTTCAAATCATGAACCCGCGCTTGGGATTTTTGGCGCTGGCGCTCGCGATGCCTGCGGCCGCGGTCAAGGCCGGAGCCGCGCAAAATCCACGGGCAGATTTCGTGTCCATCCAGAAGGCCGTTCCGGGAATCATCGTGGAGATGCGCTACGCTGGTTTCCACAATTTCACGGGCCGCCCGGTCACGGGCTACGACGCGCCCAAGTGCCTGCTCACCCGCCAAGCCGCGCGGGCGCTGGCCGGCGTCGAGGCCGACGCGAAAAAGCGCTCCTTGACGCTCAAGGTCTACGACTGCTACCGGCCGCAAAAGGCGGTCGACGACTTCATCGCCTGGGCCAAGCGGCTCAAGGACCGCACCATGAAGGAAGAGTTCTACCCCCACGTCGCGAAAAAAGATTTGTTCAGGGACGGCTACATCGCGGCGCGCTCGGCGCACAGCCGGGGCAGCACGGTCGATTTAACGCTGGTCCCTCTCCCCGCCCCCAAGGAAGCGGTCTACCGCAAAGGCGAGAAGCTCTATCCCTGCACGGCGCCCGAGGGGCGGCGCATTGGCGACAACAGCATCGACATGGGCACGGGCTTT
>JAGWJU010000278.1 GCA_028865585.1 Elusimicrobiota bacterium
AACCGCGCCGTCCCTTCTTGCCTCCTGCGCGGGCTCGGACGACAAGCGCGAGGTTAACTTCTTCAACTGGTCCACCTACATCGCCAAGGACGCGCTTCCCAAGTTCTCGCTGGAGACCGGCATCGTGGTCAACTACTCGGTCTTCTCCGACGAGGAGGACATGTTCGCCAAACTGCGCTCGGGCGCCATGGGCTACGACCTGACCGTGGCGACCGATTACATGATCCCGCGCTTGAAGGCCTTGAACCTCATCGACCCGTATCCGACGGGCGCGCTTAAGAACATCGGCAACATCGATTCCAAGTTCCGCGACACGCCCTACGATCCCCAGAACGCCTACACCGTGCCCTATCTCTGGGGCACCACAGGCATCGGCTACAACAAGAAGCACGTCTCTAAGCGGCCCGACTCCTGGTGGGACTTGTGGGATCCCAAGTACAAGGGAAAAATCTCCATGCTCGACAATGCCCGCGACTGCGTGGGCATCGCGCTTTTGATGAAGGGCTACCCGCAGAACACCGACAGCGACGCCGCGTTCCAGGCGGTCGAGAAGCTTCTCATTTCTCAAAAGCCCCTTTTGAAGCAGTACTCCAGCGCGACCTACGTCGACAGCCTCATCAACGGCGAGGTCGACCTGGCGATGGCCTGGTCCGGCGACGTCATCCAGGCGGCCAAGGAAAATCCCGAGCTCGACTACGTCATCCCCAAGGAAGGCAGCTACATGTGGGTGGACAACATGTGCCTGGTCAAGGGCTCGCGCCACCGCGCCGACACCCTGCGCCTGGTCGATTACCTCATCGAGGGCAAAGTCGCCGCGGACATCGCGAATTTCGTGCGCTACGGCAGCCCCAACGCCGCGGCCAAGCCCTACCTCGACAAAACCCTGCTCGACGATCCGCGGGTCTTTCCGCCGCCCTCCGTGCAGAAGAGGCTCGAGTTCTACTCCATCCTGCCGCCGGACCTGGCGCAGACCTGGATCAACACCTGGTCGGACGTCAAAGCGGCCTAGGCTGCATGCGGGACAAGATCAAGCAGTCCCTGGCCTGGCTCTTTAGCGGAAAATCCGAGAAGGCCTCGCACATCCTGATCCTTCCGGCGTCCTTCTGGCTGGCGTTTTTTCTGATCATTCCCATCATGCTTCTGCTGGTCCTGAGCTTGGCGCAGTTGGGCCCCTACGGCACCATCATTTGGCATCCGACCTTGGAGAATTTCCGCCGGGTCTTCACGCCGCTCTACGTCCCCATCGTGGCGCGCACCGTGGCCTACTGCGGCGCGGCCGCCTTGCTTTGCCTCCTGCTCGGCTACCCCACGGCCTATTTCCTGAGCTTCTACGCCGGCGAATGGCGCGACACCTTCCTCATCCTGCTCATGATCCCGTTCTGGACCTCGGCCCTGGTCTCCATCTACTCCTGGATCATCATCTTGGGCCGCGACGGGCTCATGAACAGCGTGCTGGTCGGCTCGGGCGCCCTGGGCAGGCCCCTCGAGGTGCTCAACACGCCCTTTTCCGTCATTCTGGGACTGGTCTACTTCTATCTGCCCTTCATGATCCTGCCGCTTTATTCCTCGCTTGAGAAAATTCCCAAGCAGTACATTGAGGCTTCCTATGATCTGGGGGCCGGGGCTTTCCAGACCTTCCTAAAGGTCACCCTGCCGCTCTCGCTTCCCGGAGTCTTCGCCGGGTTCATCCTGACCTTCGTGCCCTGCCTGGGGGACTTCCTGACCGCCGAATTCCTCGGCGGCCCGCGGACCTACCTCATCGGGAACCTCATCGAGAACCAGTTCCTGATGGCCCAGGACTGGCCTTTCGGCGCCGCCTTGACCGCGGTGCTTCTCTGCGCCATGCTCGTCGGGCTCTACTACTACCAGAAGCTTGAAGCCGCCGAGATTGCCGCATGAAGAGCAAGTGGCTTTCGTTTTACGCCGCGGCCTTTTACGCCTTTCTCTACATGCCGCTTTCCGTCATGTTTTTCTTTTCCTTCAATGATGCGCGCCGCAACGTCGTGTGGCGGGGCTTCACTTTTAAGTGGTACGGCGTCCTGCTTCACGACGCCGGCCTTTTGGGCGCGCTTTTGACCAGCCTCAAAATCGCCGTGCTCGCGAGCCTTCTGGCCTCCGTGCTCGGGCTTCTGGCCAGCTACGCTTTGGTCTGCCGCCCGCCCCGCTTCGGCCGGGCGTTCTATTCCTCGTGGCTCAACGCTCCGCTCTTGGTTCCCGAAATCGTGATGGGCGTGGGGCTCTTAAGCTTCTTCGTCAGAATCGGCGTGCCCCTGAATTTCTGGACTCTGGCCTGCGCCCACGCCATGATCGCGTTGCCCTACACCATCGGCTCCGTGCGGGCCCGGTTGCTCTCGCTCTAGGGCTCGCAGCTCGAAGAAGCCGCCATGGACCTGGGCGCCGATCACTGGGAGGCATTCCTCAAGGTGACCCTGCCCCTGGCCAAGCCCGCGATTGTCTCCGGGGCGCTCTTGGCCTTCACCATCAGCTTCGAGGACTTCGTGACCAGCTTCTTCATCGCGGGCGTCGGCGTCGTCACCATGCCCATC
>JAGWJU010000022.1 GCA_028865585.1 Elusimicrobiota bacterium
GTGGCCTGCGGCATCTCGGGCCAAATCCAGCACTTGGCCGGCATGGCCTCCTCGGCCAACATCGTGGCCGTCAACACGGACCCGGCCTGCCCCATGATGGACATCGCGACCTTGGGCGTGGTGGGAGACGTCTACGAGGTCCTGCCCGTGGTCATTTCCGAGATCAAGAAGCGCCGCGGCGCGTAAGCGCCCGCTTCGGACTACAGGTCGGTCTTAAACGGGTGGGTGCGGGGCGTCGACTCCTCGTTGATGCCCCGGCTCTTCAAAAATCCCTCGGCCAGGCGCTCCTCGGCCTGTCGCCAGTCGTGCTCCGCCGCGCTCTCGCCGACTTCGAGGCTTCCTCCCGCGATCATGGCGTGCCCGCCGCCGCGGTTGCCGCCGCCTAAAAGGCGCTTTAAGAGCCGGCCCGCGCCCGCGCCCGGGTCGGACGAGCGCAAGGAGACGTGCAGGCGTCCGGCGTAGCGCCCGCTCACCAAGGACCAGCGCATGCCCTCCAAGGTCAGCAGAAAATCCGCTATTTGCGCGACCAGGTCCGGGTTGGGCAGCGCGCCCAGGTGCACGCCCACGGTGTCGCGGACGACGAAGGCGTTCTTGATGCCGCGGCCCAAGGTCGAGAAGAAGAAGGCCGGGCGGCGCGGGTAGCTGATGCGCCACAGGGCCTTCATCTGGGCCTTGGGCCAGAGGGCGCGGTAGGCCGCCAAATCCCGGGGCCCCGCCTCGCGGCCCAGGTTCTGGGTCTCCGAGCCGATGCCGTAGACCATGGCCGTGGCTAGGCGCTTGGGCACGCGGATGCCGCTTTCCAAAATGGCCTCCGCCAAAATCGTGGTGGTGGCGCCCACGCTCTCGTCGATGAGCACCAGGTCGCCCTGGGTGTCCGAGTGGCGCGGGTGGTGGTCGACGATGATCTGCGGGTGGCGGCGCGGCGGGCAGCGGTTGTTCTTGAAGGGCGGCTGGGTGTCGACCAACGCCAGGTGAGGGGCCTGGGCCAGTTCCCCTTTTTTTAGCTGCGTGGCCGGAACTTCCAGGCGCTCCATCATGAGGCGGTTCTCGGAGCGGCCCACCATGCCGCCGTAGACCACGCGCGAACGGACGCGGGCGTAGTGCTGGGCCAGGTGCGCCAGGGCCCAGGCGCTGGCCAGGGAGTCCGGATCGGGATGGTCGTGGGTCAAAATCACCAGCGGGCGCAGGCGCGCCGCGTTGTCCGTGAGGTAGCGCAAAAGCCGTTTGGCGTGGAAGGCCGCCTTCATCGCGGCGCGACCAGCAGAATCCAGAGCAGCACGGCGATGCCCAGGGCGACGAGCTTCTCGCGCGTGTTGTGCCGGATGAAGTGCAGGGCGTCCTTGGGCAGCGGCGCCGGCGCCTTGTCGCGGTAGAAGGACTCGAGCTCCCGATGAAGCTCTTCCAGGCCCTCCAAGGCGCGCAAATTCCCGTCGCGCGCGACCGAGACCGGGCCCTTCTCCTCGCTGATGACCACGCTCAGGGCGTCGGTCTTCTCCGCCAAGCCCAGGGCCGCGGAGTGGCGCGTGCCGAAGCCGGAGAGCTTGGAAAAATCGCGCGAGAGCGGCAGGTGGGCGCCAAAGCGCGTCAGGCGCCCGCCTTCGAGCAGCACCGCGCCGTCGTGGCCGAGCGAGTGGTAGTCGAAGATGCTCTCCAAAATCGCCTCGGAAATCTCGCCGTTTAGGCTCCAGCCGCCCTCGGCGTGGCGCTCCAAGGGGTCGCGCCCCTTGAGCACGATGAGCGCGCCCACTTTGGCGTGGGCCAAGGTCCCGGCCGTGCGCACCAGGATTTCCAGCTCCCGCGAGAAGTCGGGGGCGTCGCCGCCGCCGCGCTTGAAGCTCCACAGGGCCAGGCGCTCGAAGAAGTGCCTGATTTCCTCCTGGAAGATGACCACGATGGCGATGATGAGGACCGCGAAGAAGCCCTGGAAAATCCAGATGGTCATGCGCATGTCCATCAGGCGCGCGAAGACGTAGAAGCCGGCCAGGATGAGAAGTCCGCGCGCGACGAAGGCCGCGCGGGCGCGCTTGAACCACACCAGAAACGAGTAGATGATGAGGGTGACGCAGGCGATGTCGAGGATGTCGGCCAGGCCTGGCGCCCGGACCAGGTTCATGTCGTCGCGGCGGGGTCTTTCGGCGTGTCGCCCATCATGTCCGAGATGGTCCAGATGAGGCTCTTGCGGTCGTAGCTTGCGAGCTCCACCTTGTTGGCGTCCATGTGGATGGCGTCGACCGGGCAGGCCTCGGCGCAGTAGCCGCAGAAGATGCACAGGCCCAGGTCGATGTCGAAAGTCTTGGCGCGCTTCTCCACGATCACGTCCGGGCTGTCCTCGGCGGTGATGTGGATGCACTTGGCCGGGCAAATCGTCTCGCACAAGAGGCAGGCCGTGCAGCGCGGCGAGCCGTCTTGGCGCTTCAAGAGCCGATGGCGCGTGCGCGCGCGGTGCCCGAGCACCGCGGGGTCCTCGGGGTACTGGATGGTGACGGCGCCGGGTTGGCCGCTCTTGATGCCCACCGCGCGCAGGGTGTGGCGCGCAAGGTTCACGAAGAGGTGGCGGAAGGTGATGATGAGCCCTTTCCAGACCTCGACCAAATAAATCCGCTCCGAAAAGTTGTGCTCGGGGCGCTTGACGCTGCGAACCGTTATCGCCATAGGTAGACCCCCCACACGGTCACGATGAAATTGAGCAGGCACAGGGGCAGGATGTTCTTCCAGCCCAGGTCCAGCACTTGATCGAAGCGAAAGCGCGGCAGCGTCCAGCGAATCTGCATCAAAAGGAGCAGGATGAAGAGGGTCTTCACCGAGAAGGAGACCACCATCAGGACGCCGCCCACAAGACCCGTCAGCTGCACGTAGGGAATCTGCCAGCCGCCCAAAAACACCGCCACGATGATGCCCGAGATGACGATGGACTCGATGAAGTCGGTCATCAGGAACATGCCGAACTTCATGCCGGAGTACTCCACGTGGTAGCCCACGATTTCGGACTCGCCCTCCGGCAAATCGAAGGGCGTGCGCTTGGTGACGGCCGCGCCCGCGGTCAAAAAGAGGATAAAGCCCAGCGGCTGCAGGACAATGCCCCAGGCCGGCAGCCAGCCGTGGATGAGGTGCCCCTGCCACAGCACCGCCTTCTGCAAGTCGAGCGTGCCGTAGATGAACATGGCGCCCGCCAGGGCCGCGCCCAGGCAGACCTCGTAGGAAATCATCTGCGCGGCGGCGCGGAGTCCGCCAAGCAAGCCGTAGTTGGAGCCCGACGCGTAGCCGGCCATCACGATGCCGTGCACGCCGATTGACAAAAGTCCCAGGACGAACAAGAGGCTTACCGGGCTCGCGATGGGCTGCAGGTCCCAAAGGCGCCCCGCGACCGAGACCGTGCCGCCGAAGGGCAGCGCGGCCAGGCAGAGCATGCCAAAGCCCAAGGCGATGACGGGCGCCAGGCCGTGAAAGGGCTTGTGCACCTTGGCGGGCACGAAATCTTCCTTGGTAAGCATTTTAAGAGCGTCGGCTATGGGGTGGAAGAGGCCCAGAATCGTGATGCCGAAGATGTCGGCGCGGTTGGCGCCCACGCGATCCTGCATCACGGCGCTCTGCTTGCGCTCAACCCAGCCCAGAAGCCCGGCGATGTTGAGGCCGAACATCACGGCGAAGCCGACTTTGACGGCGAGCCAGATGATCTGAATGAGCGTCTCGTTCATCGCGCCGCCTTGGCCCGGGCCTGGTCGCCCGATTTCAAGTGCTCGTTCAACTCCTGGAAAATCTTCCAGTCCGGGCGCGCCGCGCCCAGGGGATCCAGGGCCCTGTGATAGGCCTGCACCTTGCCCTCGAAATTCGTGAAGTGGCCGTCTTCCTCAACGTAGGCCGTGGCGGGCAAGCGGTAGTGCGCGACGTCCTCCATGCCGGTCTTGTGCGGCCCTTGGTAGACGACCAGGGGCACCTTGGCCAGCAGCGCCGCGGTCTTCTCCTTCCAAATCTTGGTGAGATCCCGCTCGATGACGTAGAGCCCCCAAATCTTGCCGGACTCGATCTCCTTGGCCAGAGCGTCCCAGGACTCGGACTTGACCGCGGTGCCGAAGCCGAAGGCCTCGCCGCCCTTCAAGTTGGGCACTTTCTCGCGGCGGCGCAGCAAGTCGTCCTGCTCGCCAAGCTGCTCCGGCTCGGGAGAGAAGGCGAAATGCTTGACCTTCAAGGCGTCGACGAAGAGCGCCTTCAAGGCGCCCCAGTCCTCGTTGGAGAGCATGCCCGACGCCGCCACGGCCAGGCCCTGCGCGCCCTTTTCCTTGGAGAGGCGCCGCATCTCGCCCGCGATGTCCGTGAGCGCCTCGGTCCAGGAGAGCTCCCGGCGCTGGGGCTTTAGGCCCATCACGCGGCCGATGCGGTTCTCGTCCAGGCCCTTAAATCCGTAGCGGCCCTCGTCGCACATCCAGTAGCCGTTGACCTCGGGGTTGTGCCGGGGCTTCAAGCGCACCACGCGCCGGCCCTCGTAGTGCCAGGGCCGCTTGGTGTTGGTGTGCACTTCGATTGAGCAGCCGCGCGAGCAGCCGGGGCAGATAGACGGCGCGCGGTCCAAATACCACACGCGGACCTTGTAGCGGAAATCGCGGTCGGTCAAGGCGCCCACGGGACAGACGTCGACGACGTTGCCGGAGTAGGCGTTGTCCAAGGTCTTGCCCGGCGCCAAGTCGATGACTTCCTTGTGCCCGCGGCTGAAAACGCCCAGTTCGGAGGTCTTGGTCACCTCTTCGGTGAACCGCGTGCAGCGCGTGCACAAAATGCAGCGTTCCTGGTCGAGCATGACGTGCTCGCCGATGGGCTTGCGCTTTTCCTTATGCTCCTTGTCCTCGCGGACCTGGCTCTCGTAGCGCCCGACCTTCAAATAGTAATCCTGCAGGCCGCACTCGCCGGACTGGTCGCAGACCGGGCAGTCGAGCGGGTGGTTGGCGAGGTGAAGCTCCAAAGAGGAGGACTGCCAGCGCTTGGCGGTCTCCGAGTCCGAGCACACCACCAAGCCCTCCTTAACGGGCAGGCGGCAGGACACTGCGGGCTTGGGCATGCCTTCGACTTCCACGATGCACATGCGGCAGTTGCCGGGATTGCCCAAAGCCGGGTGGTAGCAGTAGTAGGGAATCTCGACGCCGGACTGCAGCGCGGCCTCCAACACCGGAACGCCCGGCTCGGCCTCGATGGTTTTCCCGTTTAACGTGAACTTAGCCATTCTTCTTGGCTCCGGTCAGGTAGGATTCAAAATCTTTGGGGAACTTTTTCAGGTAGGCGCGCGCGACGGCGCCGACGGTGTCGCCCAAAGCGCAGATGACCTTGCCCGTGATGTTCTCGCCCATGCGGGTGATGTTGGGCAAGTCTTCCGCCACGCCGCCGCCCGCGAAAAGCCGCTCCAAGATGCGCACGGTCCAGTTGCTGCCCTCCCGGCAGGGCGTGCACTGGCCGCAGGACTCGTGGGACAAAAAGCGCTCGGTGTTGTGCGCCACCTCGGCCATGTTGACCGTCTCGTCCATCACGACCACGCCGCCCGCGCCTAAAAACGTGCCGTACTTCTTGGGGCTGTCGAAGTCCATGGGCATCTCGAGCTCGCTGGCGTCGACCGGAGGCGTGGAGGCGCCGCCGGGCATGACGGCCTTCAACTTCTTGCCGCCCGGGACCCCGCCCGCAGCCTCGACGATCTTGGACAAGGGCGCGCCCATGGGAAATTCGTAGATGCCGGGCTTGGCCACGTGGCCGCTGACGCTGTAGACCCCGGTGCCGCCGGTGCGCGCCACGCCCAGCTTGGCGAAGGCCTCGCCGCCGCCGTTTAAGATGGGCGGCAGCATGGAGAGAGTCTCGACGTTGTTGACCACGGTGGGCTTGCCCATCAGGCCCGCGACCGTGGGAAACGGCGGGGGCTGCCTCGGCCAGGCCTTCTTGCCTTCCATGGTCTCAAGCAATGCGGTGTCCAGGCCGCAGATGTAGGCCCCGGCGCCGCGCATAATCTGGATGCGGCAGGAAAAGCCCTTGCCCAGGATGTCGTCGCCTATCAAGCCCGCCTTCTCGGCCTCGGCGATGGCCTTGGTCAAAATCTTGTGCTGCACGCCGTACTCGCCGCGGATGAAAATGAAGGAGTTCTTCGCGCCGATGGCGTAGGAGGCGATCAGGATGCCTTCGAGCAGCTGGTGCGGGTTGGCGGTCATGATGACCCTGTCCTTATAGCACGCGGGCTCGGACTCGTCCGCGTTGGTCACCACGAAGCGCGGGCCGGGGACCTTGTCCTCGGGAGGCACGGTGCCCCATTTCATGCCGGTCGGAAATCCAGCGCCGCCCAAGCCGCGCATGTTGGACTTCTTGACTTCCTCGATGAGATCTTGGCGCTTCATGGAGAGCGCCTTTTCCAAAGCCTTGTAGCCGCCCAGCTTGCGGTAGGTCTCAAGTTCGCGCAGCTTGGGGTTGTCGTAGTGCTTGGTGAGCACGATGGGAACGTCCTTGGGCGTCCCCAAATAAAATCCGTCCTTGGAGGGCACGTCCTTCTTGGCCGCGATGTCCGCGATGAGCTCGGGCGTAGCCTGGCCCTTCAAATCGTCGCCCAGCAGGAGGGCGGGCGCGTAGTCGCAGGCGCCCAGGCACTCCATCTCCTCGAAGCTGAATTCCCCGTCGGGCGTGGTCTCCCCCTCTTTTACGCCCAAAGTCTTTTCCAGGCAGCGGGCCATCTTGTCCGCGCCGGCCATGGCGCAGGACAGGCCGTGGCAGAGGCCGATGCGCCGCTTGCCCGCGGGCTTCTTGGTGAACATCGGGAAAAACGTGGCTACGCCGTGAACGTGGGACACGGTGGTCTTGAAAATCTCCGCGACGTGCTGCTCGTCGGCCGGGGTAATGCAGAGGTGCCACTCCTGCACTTGGCGCAGGGCCTCCAGAAGCCCCATGATGGGATACGGATAGTGCGTGGTCCAGGACTTGAGGACCTTTTCCTGCTCCGGCGTAAAGGGCGCCTTGGGCGCCGCCACGGCCGCGGCCTTGCTCATCTGTCGAGCTCCCCTCCAATCATGTTCACGGAGCCGAAGGTGGGGATGATGTCCGCCACCCAGCCGCTGTTCAAAAGCTTGGGCAGGGCCGCCATGATGTAGAGGCACGGCGGGCGGCAGCGCACGCGGTAGGCCCGGTCGCCGCCGGAAGAGACGATGTGGAAGCCCAGCTCGCCGTTGCCCCCCTCGACCGCGAAATAGGTCTCCCCGGCCGGGACTTTAACGCCCCAGCTCCACATGACCATCTGGAAGTGGTCCATCAGGCCCTCGATGTTGCCGTAGGTCTCTTCCTTGGGAGGCATCACGTGCCCTCGGTCGTGCGCACGGGCGGCGCCGTCGGAGCTGCGGCCCATGCCCTCCAGCGTCTGATCGACCTTGGCCTGATACTTATAAAGGAGGGCCGTATCGCCCTGCTTGCCCTGGTCCTGGAAATCGAAAGCGTTTTCCATCTCGGAGGGCTCCAGGCTGTGCTTGCCCTCGGGGATCTGCTCGAAGCACTGCTCCACGATGCGCATGGACTGCTCGATTTCCGCCAGGCGCACCAGGTAGCGGTCGAAGTTGTCGCCCGTGGTGCCCACGGGCACCTCGAAGTTCAGGCGGTCGTAAATCAGGTAGGGGTGCGCCTTGCGCACGTCGTAGGGCACGCCGGTCGAGCGCAGGAAGGGTCCGGTGATGGAATAGGCCAGGGCGTCCTGCTTGGAGATGATGCCCGTGCCCTCCATGCGGTCGATGAAAATGCGGTTCTTGGTCAGGAGCCGGTCCGAATCGTGAATATCCTCGCGGATTTTCTTGAAGACCGCGCGGCATTTGTCCTTGAAGTCCGGCGGCAAGTCGCCCTTGACGCCGCCCACGCGCGTGTAGGCCGTGGTGATGCGCGCGCCGGTCAGCTGGTCGATAAGCTGGTAGAGGTACTCGCGCGACTTGATGAGGTAAAGGAAAACCGTGAACGCGCCCAGCTCCATGGCGGAGGCGCCGACGCAGGTCAGGTGGTCGGTGATGCGCGAAATCTCGGAGGCGATGACGCGGATATACTGGCCTCGCTCGGGAACCTCGATGCCGCAGAGCTTCTCCACCGTCATGGCGTAGCCCACGTTGTTGATGAGCGGCGAGACGTAGTTCAGGCGGTCGGTCCAGGGCACCACGTTGTTCCAGGGCTCGACCTCGGCGTGCTTCTCGAAGGCGCGGTGCAGGTAGCCGATTTCCGTTTCGGTGTTGACGATTTTCTCGCCCTCGATTTCGAGGACCAGGCGGATGATGCCGTGCATGGCCGGGTGGGCCGGGCCCATGTTGAGCAGATAGGTCTGGTGCCGTCGGCCATCGGCCGAGGGCTTTTTGGAAATTTCAGGGGCGGTGTTAGTCATATTTGACGGTCGGCTCGCTGTGGTTGAAGCTGGGGTTGCCCGCGGGCTCGCCCGAGGCGGGCCCGATGAGCGGCTGCCTCTTGTTGATGGGATAGTCCTTGCGCAGGGGGTGGCCCTGGAACTCCTCGTAAAGCAAAAGCCGCTTGATGTCCGGGCGGTCGGTGAACTTCACGCCGAACATGTCCCAGATCTCGCGCTCAAGCCAGTCCGCGATGGGCCACAGCGACATCGCCGAGCGCAGCACGGGCTCCTCGCCCACGGCCGTATGCAACTCAACGCGGCCCTTGTCCTCGCCGGTCTCCAAATCGATTTTCATGACCTGGTAGATCACGTCGAAGCGGGCCTCGGCCGGGATGGGCCGGGGCGCGCGCAGCTCTTTGGTCTCGCCGGTCATGCGGTAGGTCTTGTCGTAGGGATCGGCGGAGCCGGGCTCGGGCCAGGCCGAGTAGTCGACCGCGGTCATGTCCACCAAAACGTTGTAGCCCTCGTCCTTGAGGGCCTTCAAGGCCTCGAAGGCCTTCTTGGGCTCGACCCGGCGCTTCTCGGGAGCGATCATGATCCGATGCCCGAGCGTTGCTTCTGGATCTTGGCCTGGAGCTTGACCAGGCCGTCCAAGACCATCTCCGGGCGCGGCGGGCAGCCGGGGATGTAGAGGTCGACCGGCACGATGGTGTCGATGCCCTGGACCGTGGCGTAGTTGTTGTAGAAGCCGCCCGTGCAGGTGCACACGCCGAAGGCCACCACCCACTTGGGGGCGGCCATCTGATCGTAGATGCGGCGCAGCACCGGCGCCATCTTGTGCGAAATCGTGCCCACGACCATCAGGACGTCGGCCTGGCGGGGCGAGAAGCGCGGGAAGGCCGCGCCGAAGCGGTCCAAGTCGTAGTGCGAGGCCGCGGTCGACATGAATTCCATGCCGCAGCAGGCGGTCACGAAGGGATACTGGAAAATCGAGTACTTGCGCGCCCACCCCAGCGCGGCGTCCAACTGCGTGGTCACGGCTCCCGCGGGAGCGGCTTCGTCTACCGGCATTCCAGCACCCCCTTGCGCCAAAAATACGCCAGCATGAAAAACAGCAGGGCCGTGAACACCGTCATGGAGACGGCCAGGCCCGCGGTCAAGGAGCCGCGGGACAAGGCCCACGGCATCAGGAAGGCCAGGTCCACGTCGAAGACCACGAAAAGGACCGCGAAGCGGTGGTAGAGCACGGACATCTTCTGCTCGGCCGAGTCGATGGGCCGCTCGCCGGTCTCGAAGGGAATGTCCGCGTCGCCCTCGTGCACCGGGTGGGGGCCCAAAAGCCGGTTGGCGTTGGCGAAAAATCCGGTCAGGCCCAGGACCATCACGAGATCGACGACGATGGCGAGGGCGTTCCAATGGGTCATAGCGCCAAGAGCCTCGACATGCAGGTCAGCACCCACGGCGCCAGGCCCAAAACCGCGGCGGGCACGGCGCAGGTCCAGAGCACGGCCAAGCCCCGTCCCGGCTCAAGCGCAGGCGCTTCCTTCGGAGCGTCCTCAAAATAGAGATCCTTCAAGAGCGCCAGATAGTAGCCCAAGGCCAAAAGAGCGCCCAACGCCGCCAGGAGAAGCGGGATATAAAGGTGGGCCTTGAAGGCCGCCCAGAAAATCAGCAGCTTGGCCAAGAAGCCCGCGGTGGGCGGCACGCCGCCCAGAGCCAGAAGCAGGACCGCGAAGGCCGAGGCGGCCTTGGGGTCGCGCGCGCCCAGGCCGTGAAGGTCCGCGCGGGTCTTGGCGCCGGTGGCCTTTAAGAAGGAGAATGCGCCGTTGTTCATGAAAAGGTAAGCCGCCAGATAGAAGAACACCGCCACGGCCGCGTCGGGCGACGCGCCCAAAGCCGCCCAGGCGCCCACGCCCAGGATGATGTTGCCCGCGTGCGCCATCGAGGAGTAGGCCAGCAGCCGCTGCAGGCGCTCCTGCTTGAGCGCCAGCGCCGCGCCGAAAATCATGGTGGCCGCGCCGAACCACGGCAACGCCCGCGAAAACGCTCCCGCGGGAGAAAGCGAGGCCAAGCGCATCAAGAGGAGCACGCCGCCGGCCTTGAGCGCCGTGGACAAAAAGCCCGTCAACTCGGGATCGGACGCCTCGTAGACGTCCGGCAGCCAGAAGTGGAGAGGAAAGGCGCCGATCTTAAAGAGCGCGGCCGAGCCCATCAAGGCGATGCCCGCCTCGGCGCCGTAACCTCCGGGACCCGCGAAGGACATGGTCTTTTGCGTGAAGTAATAGAGCGCCAGGCCCAGCAGGAAGAGCCCGCCCGCGGCGCCGCCCGCGAAGAAGTACTTGATCGCGGCCTCGACCGAGGTCTTGGCCCCGCCGCGGCTGCGCGCCACTAGAAGATAAGCGGGCAGGGACATCAACTCCAGGCCGATGAAGAGCATCAAAAGGTTCGCCGAAACCGCCAGAATCCCCAGGCCCAGAAGGCTGCCCAGCACCAGCGCCGGGGCGACCTCGCTTTCCGCCGCCATCAGAAAAGCCAGCGGCAGGGCCGCGGCGTAGAACACCAGCTGCCAGGAAAATCCCAAACCGTCCAAGCCCACCAGCGCGTCGCCCGCGCCGGGGTGCGCGCCGAAGGCCAGCGCGAAGGCGCAAAAAATCACCAGGATCATGAGGCTCTTGATGAACTTGGGATTAAAAGCCGCCATGCCGGCGCCCAAGACGCCCAAAATTCCCGCCGCCAGCGCCATCTGCGGCGCCAAAAGCCCGCCCACCGCCGCCGCGCTCAGGGCGTTCACAACGCCAGCCCCTTGGTCGCCGGAGTAATCACGCTCAAAAGCCCGGAGGGATGCAGGCCGATGTAGAGCATGCCCAGGCACAGGACCCACAAGAGCGCCTGCTCGCGCACGGTCAAATCAGTCACATGGGAGCTCACGGAGGAAGGTCCGCGGTCGCCCCAGAACACGAGCTGGTAAGCCGGCAGAGCGTAAGCCGCGGCCAGCGTCACGCCCGCCACGCCCGCCACGGCCAGAATGGGCAGCACGCGCGCCGCGCCCGCCAAGGACATGAACTCGCCGACGAAGCCGTTTAATCCCGGCAGGCCGATGGAGGCCATGACGGAGAAGCTGAAGAAGAAGGTGAGCCACGGCGCCTGGCCGAACAAGGCGCCGAAGTCGCGGATGCCGCGCTTGTGCGAGCGCTCATAAAGGATGCCCACCATCAGGAAGAGGGCGCCCGTGGTCAGGCCGTGGTTGATGAGCTGCAACGTGCCGCCGGCCAGCCCCTCGACCGTGCGCGAGAAGACCCCCACCAAGCAGAAGCCCAAATGCGCGATGCTGGAGTAGGCCACCAGACGCTTTAAGTCCGACTGAGCCAAAGCGCAGAAGGCCCCGTAGATGATGTTGATGGCCGCGATGGCGGCCAGCCAGGGCAAGAGACGCCAAGAAAGATGCGGGAAAATCGGAATGGCGATGCGCAAAAATCCGTAGACGCCCATCTTGAGCATGACGCCCGCCAGCATGATGGAGCCCGCGGCCGGCGCCTCGGTGTGCGCGTCCGGCAGCCAAGTGTGCAGGGGCACGATGGGAACCTTGACGCCGAAGCCCACCACCAGCGCCGCGAAAATCGCCCAGGCCGCGGGGCCCGTGGCGACGCCCTGAAGGCCCTGCATGTCCCAGCTCCACACGCCCGTAGCGCGGTGGCGCAAGGTGACTAAAGCCAGGATGCCCAGCAGCATGAGCACGCTGCCGAAGAAGGTGAAGAGAAAGAACTTGACCGCGGCGTGCTTGCGGTTGGCCGAGCCCCAGAGCCCGATGATGAAGAACATGGGGATGAGCACGACCTCCCAGAACACGTAGAACAGGAACAAATCCGAAGCCAG
>JAGWJU010000001.1 GCA_028865585.1 Elusimicrobiota bacterium
GTTCCGGCCGAGGTCGTGGCCTCGTCCTCTGACCAGTCCTACGATCGGCACGTGGCCGTGGCCGAGGAGCTCATGAAGAAGGCCGTCGCCGAGGCGTCGGCGGGCGCGGACGTCTTCTTATTGCTGGACTCGCTGACCCGCCTTTCGCGCGTGCACAACCAGTTCGCCACGGGCACCCGCACCATGACGGGCGGCTTGGACACCCGCGCCATGGAGGTGCCGCGGCGCTTTTTCGGCGCGGCGCGCAAGCTGGAGGAAGGCGGATCTCTTACCATTCTGGCCACCATCCTGGTTGACACCGGCAGCAAGATGGACGACATCATCTTCCAGGAGTTCAAGGGCACCGGAAACATGGAGTTGGTGCTCTTCCGCCAAGCTGCGGAGATGCGCATATTCCCGGCGCTGCGGGTCAAGGACACCGGCACGCGCAAAGAGGAGAAGCTCCTGCCGCCGGAAACGCTCGAGGGCGTTTGGAAGCTGCGCCGGCACCTGGCCGATCGGGGCGACTTGGAGGCGACCAAATCCTTGAACGAGCTTCTGCGCACGCACAAGACCAATAAGGCGCTTTTGGCCGCTTTGCGTTAAGGAAGACGGCGATGAAAAAAGCCGTTTTATCGCGCAAAGCGCCCAAGCCTATCGGCCCCTACTCTCAAGGGGTCGATTGCGGGAAGATGGTTTTCGTTTCCGGGCAGATTCCGGCCGATGCCGCCGGAAATTTGACGGGCCCGGCCGTTTCCGAGCAAACGGAGCGCTGCTTAGATAACTTGGAGGCGGTGCTTAAGGCCGCGGGATTGGGGCTCAAGGACGTGGTGAAGACCACGGTCTTCATGACCGACCTGGTGTGCTTTTCCGAGATGAACGAAGCCTACGCCAAGCGCTTCAAACCGCCCTATCCCGCGCGCGCCGCCGTTCAGGTTTCGGCGCTGCCTAAGGGCGCGGCCGTCGAGATTGAGGCCGTTGCGGCCCGCTCCTAGAATTTCGGCGAGGCCAAATCGCTGAAGGCGCCCAGGTCCTGGGCCTGGACGGCGGGAGCCGCCATGTCGGCCAAGCGCTTCAAGCCCGACGGGTCATGGGCTTTGGAGAGCGCCTCCTGCATGTTGACCAGACCCGCGCGCGTCAGGCGCGCCAAGTCCTGATCGAGCGAGACCATCCCGGAGGCCGAGCCCGTCTCGATGGCGCCGTAGATCTGGGCGATTTTGTTTTCCCGGATGAGGCTGGCCACGGCCGAATTCATGATCATGATTTCGCGCGCGCAGGTCAGGCCCCCCGCGGGCTTGGGCAGGAGAACCTGGCTGACCACGGCCGAAAGGACGGTGCTCAAGAGCGTGCGCAGGCTGTGCTGCTGCTCGTGGGGAAATTCGTCGATGATGCGGTTGACCGTGGAAGCCGCGTCCTGGGTGTGCAGCGTGGAAAAGCACAGGTGTCCGGTTTCGGCTGCGGCCAGGGCCAGGGCCATGGTTTCCTGGTCGCGCATCTCTCCGACAAGGATGATGTCCGGGTTTTGCCGCAACGCGTATTTTAGGGCGCGACTGAAGGACCCTGTGTGCGCGCCAACTTCGCGCTGGTTGACGATGGAATTCTTGTTCTGGTAGAGGAACTCGATGGGATCCTCGATGGTGAGGATATGCTTGCTCTGGGTCTGGTTGATGCGTTCGATGAGCGCGGCCAAGGTGCTGGTCTTGCCCGAGCCCGTGGGGCCCGTGACCAGCACCAAGCCGCGGGGCTGGTTGCAGAGGTTCAAGACGGCCGCGGGAAGCCCGATTTGCTCGGGCGTCGGGATGCTGGTGGGGATGTAGCGGAACGCCGCGGCCGTGCCGTAAGCCTGCAAGAACACGTTGACCCGGAAGCGGCCCACCCCGCGCAGGCTGAAGGCGAAATCCAGCTCGCGCTCGCGATCGAAGTCCTTCTGCTGGATGGGGGTCATGGCCGAGAAAATCCAGCGCCGGCACTCGGCCGCATCCGCGGCGGGAAAGCCCGGCAATTTTTTCAAGGTTCCGTCGATGCGCGCGCTGGGAGGCTGGTTGGGCGCCAGAAGCACGTCGCTGGCGCGCGATTTGGCCGCGGTGGTGAGGATGTCCGTGATTTCCGCCATTCGACGAGAAGTATAGCCCCGGGCTGGTTTCTTGTCAACGCCCGCGCGATATGTTGCAATTAAAGGCGCCATGGCTTCCCACCCCGCTCCCCCGAAGGCCCCCGCCGGCCATTCTTTGCCCATTCCCTGGGTGCGCCTGCGCTCGGCGGCCTCCGGCCCGCGCGTGTTCAAGCGCATGATTTTGGACGCGGCGCCCGGAGCCAAGGCCGGCGACATCGTGGCGGTCTACGACAAGTCGGACGCGCCCTACGGCGTGGCGATGTACAACCCGCGCAACGTCGTGGCCCTGCGCCTCCTGGCCCGCGGAGTCGGCGATTTCGACGCCGAGAAATTTTTTACGCAGAAAATCGCGCAGGCGGTGGAGTTCAGGCGCGAGGTTCTGCGCTTGGACGAGGCGACGGACGCCTGCCGCCTGGTGCACGATCAGGGCGACGGCCTGCCGGGCCTGGTCATCGACCGCTACGGCGATTTTCTGGTGCTGGAATTCTACTCTCTGGGGATGTTCCGCCAAGCGGCGCTTTTGGAACGGATTTTAAAGCAGCACTTCCCCGCGGCGCGCTTCGTGCGGCGGGCCAGCGAACATTCACAGTCGATGGAAGGCTTCCGCATCCCTCCGGGGCCGGCGTTTAAAACTCGAATCAAGGAAAACGAGGTGCTCTTCGAGGTGACGCCTTCGGAAGGCTACAAGACCGGCTTTTTTTGCGATCAGCGCGACAACCGTCTCGCGGCCGCGGCCCTGGCGCGCGACCGGAGCGTTTTAGACGTGTGCGCTTACACGGGCGGCTTTGGCCTCTACGCGGCGAAGCTGGGAGGCGCGCGGGAGACCGCGTGCGTGGAGCTCGACCCCGAGGCGCACGCGCTCATCCGCAAGAACGCCAACGTCAACGGCGTGCGCATCGATGCCGTCTGCGCCGACGCCTTTCCTTACTTGAGGCAGATGGCGGCCAATGGGCGGCGCTACGGGTTCATTGTTCTCGATCCGTACAAGCTCATCGCCTCGAAGGAGGGCGAGCGTCTGGGCCGGCAGAAATACCTGGATTTAAACCGGCTGGCGTTCTCCCTGCTCGATTCGGGCGGCATTCTGCTGACGTGCTCGTGCAGCGGGCTCCTGCCCTGGGCCGATTTCCAGCAGATCGTGCGTACGGCGGCGGGAAGCGCCGGGCGGCGGGTGCAAATTTTCCGCAAATCCGGCGCTGGAGCGGATCATCCTTTCGCGGTCGACTTTCCGGAAGGCGAATACTTGAAGGCTCTCTGGTGCCGCGCGGCCTGAGCATGAGCGATATGATGGCGTCCGAAGAGGCGTTGGCCCAATACCGCGCCGCAAGGGAAGGAGCGGCCTTCGCCGTCTTCGCGGACTGGGGCGTCCTGCGCTTTGCGGGCCCGGAGCGGATGAAATTCCTTCAGGGGCTCATGACGAGCGATGTGGCGGCTCTCGCGCCCGGACAAAACGGGTGGTCCTGTCTTCTGACCGCCAAAGGACGCATCCGCGCGCACGCGCTGCTGCTGGCCCGCGAACAGGAAATTTTAGCCCTGGGTCCCGGAGCCGCGCTGCGGAACATGGCCGAGGATTTCGGACGCGTCATTTTGCTCAGCCAAACCACGATGTCGTCCGCGGAAGATTTGTCCGCGCCGATCCTTTTGCTTGGCCCGGGCGCGGCGGATCTCGCGGCCCGCGTGCCGGCCGCGTTGGACGTCCTGGCCGCGCGGGACGAGCGGTTTTCCCCTCCGGGCACCTGGCTTCCGACGCCCAAGGACCGATCGGAAAAAATACTGGCGGCCCTGCAAAGCGCGGGAGCGGCGCGGCTGGGGGCAGAAGCCTTTGAGATGCTGCGCCTGGAGTCGGGGGTCGCCGCCTTCGGCCGCGAGTTGGGCGAGGAGGTTTTTCCCCAGGAGGCGCGGCTTGAGGCCGAGGTGAGCCTTAATAAAGGATGCTACCTCGGCCAGGAGATCATGTCGCGGCTCTCGCGCCGCGGACACGTGAACCGGCTTCTGGTCCGGCTCAAACTGGCCGGTCCGGAGGTTCCGGCCGCCGGGACGAAGGTTCTTGTCTCGGGCCGCGAGAGCGGCTCTACGGCCGGCGCGGCTTATTCGCCGCGCGAGGGCGCGGCCTTGGCCTTCGCCTTTCTGCGCCGCGAGGACGCCGCCGCCGGAACCCGCGCGGAGCTTGTGGGCGGAAGGCCTGCGGAAATTATTTAGCGGCTGACCGCGCTCAGAGCGGCTGATACTGCGGCTTCCAGAGCCGCGAGAACTGCAGGGAAATCCCGGTCATGGCGCTGTAGCCCCACTCGGGCGCGACCTTAAGTCCGAAGACGTAAACGTCGATGAACGGCGCGATGTTGAGCGCGTCCGTGATGGGGATGCTGAGCTTGAGATCGGCGTCGCTTTGCAGGCGCAGATCCTGCGGGCTGTCCTTGGCGGTGAGGAAGGAGTAGTTGGCGTAGAACTCTCCCTGCAGCGTCGCCGCGCCCCAGGCATGCGACAAAATCGCGCGCGTGTGAAGGCCGTACTGGGTGTTCTGCGGCACGCGGGCTTGATTGCGCAAGAGCACGCCCGAGAGTTCCCAGGAGCTTAGCCACGTGCCGTCGTAGAACTGCACGCCGGGATAAAGGCTGTAGGTGTTTTGCTGGGGCAGCCCCGGCGGCGGCGCGAACTGCCCGTCGTACTCGAAGCCCAGAGAGGGACCCCAAGATTTTCCCATCCAGGCTTGGGATATGGTGCCGGTCTTGCGCGTCAACGTGGTCAGCGCCGTGATGTCGTTGGCGGAAGTATTTGTAATGGGAGTCTGGCCGGGCGGTTCCAGCCGGCTTTTGGCGTAGTCCATTTCCAAAGTGTTCGACCATTTGTAGACGTTTCGGAAGTAATCCGCGTCCACCTTGATGTCGCCGCCCAGCAGCATCTGGTTGTAGCCCTGGATGCGGGAGTCGGGAACTCGGGAGAAAGGGCCGTTGTTGACCACCTGGGTGTTCTGCAGGTTGAGGCTTACGTCGCGAAAGTTGACCAGCCAGAGCCCGGCTTTGGAGGTCGAGCGGCCTTCGGTCCAGGCACGGTAGAGTGCGGGCGAGGCGCCCGCGCGGGCTTGGAGCGCCGCGAGCACAAGGGCGTCCAGATTCTTTGGCAGCGGCGTGCTTTTGCGGTTTTGCAGCCCGAGCGCTTCGGCCAGAGTCACAGGGATCGCCACGCGGTAAGTCTCGTCTTCGGAGATGCTCCGGCCCTGAATGCCGCCTGTTTTGTCCAGGCCTCCGGCGGTGAACTGCAGGTCGTCGTTCGCGGGCAGGTGCTCCGCGCCGCGCGCCGCTTGGCGCTTGATGCGGGCCAGAAGCGGCAGGATGTCGGAGCCCTTGAGGTAGAGGATTTCCATGGCGGAGTTGGTGCGCAGCCAGGCCCGCACCACGCTTTCCGGGATGGGCGCGCTGGCTTCGACCCGCACGGTCAGCGGCCAAATCCAAAGCAGGGAAAGCTCCGATTGCGTCCTGGCCGCGGACAAGGACGCGGCCAGGGTCCAGAACTCGCGGTCGCTCAAGTACATCGATGGGCGGTCGGGAAAAATGGAGCCCTCGGGGGGAATCAGCGCGGCTTGCGTGGAGAAGCCGATGCCGTAGTTTTCCGGATCGAACTCGGGATAGCCGGGAGCCGAAGGCACCGAGGCGTCGAGGATGCGGTGGTCCACGCGGGCCGTCCAGTCGGAGCTGCTCCCGTGGACGGCGACCTCGGCGTGGATGAAATCGACCGAGGTTTCGTAGGAGTCGACGACTCCCAGGGGAGGGTCGAAGGGCCTGCGGCCGTTCTGCGAGAAAACGGATTCCGGCGGAGGCTCGGCATGGTCCGGGGTGGAACGGTCGCGCGCCAGGATGAGGTCGACCCCCGCGGCCTCGTCGGCCAGGGCCTCCGTGCCGCCGTCCATCTCGGCCAGGAGCACGACCGCGTCGCCGTCTTTGCGCCACCGGGGGGCGCGGGCGTAGATGGCCGCGATGGGGTCCGTAATTTTCATATTGGAAAGGCCGTTTTCCTTCAGGTATCTTGCGGTCGCTGGCGGGGTTACTGCCGCCAGCACCACGCGCAGGCCCCCGACGTCGACCACCGCGTGGTCCGGAAACACGGTCGTCTGGGGCGCCGAGGAATAGACGATGTTGGCGGAAATGAACTTAATGCCCCGGGGATGTTCCGCGCGGTAGCGCATCAGCGCGCTCCAGTCGCGCAGTTCCGCGTAGCCCACGCCGGAGTATCGCAGCCCCATGCGCGCCAAGTCCTCGGCCAGCGCCGCGCCGTGCGCCTCGGAAAGCACGCCTCCGAACACCTCGCCGCGGGCCACGCCGATGAGGGGCCCATTTTTCGCCGCCTCGGCCAGCACGCTCGCTTGGCGCCCCAGGCCTCCGAAGCTCTTGCCTACCACGAGGACGCGCACTTTCCGGCCCCGCCAGGACAAATCGTAAATCGAAGCGGCGGTCTGGTGCCAGATGGTGCTTACTGTCTTGCCGGGGTTGATGAAGGCCGTGAGCACGGCGCCATCAGGGGCGGGAGATTGGAAAAGAGCGGCGGAGGAGGTGGTGAAGCTCACGCTCCAGGGCCGGCCGTAGGTCTGGGGATTTTCGGCCGCGGCGGCCAAGGCCGCGATGAGGCCCGGCTCGGGAGGATAAACGAAGGCCAGTCCCGCGCCGGTCCGCAGGACCGAGGCGGCGAGGCTTCCGGAAGAGGCGTCCGCGCTGCTTTCCGGGACGCGGAAGCGGTAGTCGCCCCCGCTGTAGTAGCACGGGAGGATCCGCACATCCTTGATGACGAGCTCGGCCGCGTCTTTCTTGGACAGCGCCTCGAGGGGCTGGGCGAGGAAGAAGGAAAAACGCGGCGGGTTGTCCTCAATGAGGGCCAAACGGAAATGGCCGCTCCGCGTCTGGGCCCGGGCCAGCCCCGGCAGGCAGAGAAGCAGCGCGGCCAGCGCGCGGGCGATCACGCGGCCGCGGCTTTGCCGCGCCCGCGGCCGGAGTTCGAAGCGATGGGGCTTAAAGTCAGCGCCCCGCCCTCCGCCCCGACCTTGACTGCGTCGCCGTCGCGGATTTCGCCGGAAAGGATCATCCGCGAGAGCGGATCGACGAGATATTTCTGCACCGCGCGCTTCAAGGGCCGGGCGCCGTAGGCGGGGTCGTAGCCCTTTTCGGCCAAAAACGCCTTGGCCGCGGCGTCCGGATCCAGAATGATGCGCCGCTCCGCGAGGCGCTTTTGCACTTGAGCGATTTGGATGTCGACGATGCGCTCCAGGTGCTTGGGATCTAAAGCGTGGAAGGCGAGAATTTCGTCGATGCGGTTCAGGAATTCCGGCCGGAAATGGACTTTCAACTGCGAGGGCTCCAGGTTCGAAGTCATCAAAAGGAGCGAGTTCTTGAAGTCGACGAGCCGTCCCTGGCCGTCGGTCAGGCGCCCGTCCTCCATGATCTGCAGCAGCGCGTTGAACACGTCCGGGTGCGCCTTCTCGATTTCGTCCAAAAGCACCACGCAGTAGGGCCTGCGCCTCACGGCTTCGGTGAGCTGTCCGCCCTCCTCGTAGCCGACGTAGCCCGGCGGCGCGCCGATGAGGCGGGAGACCGAGTGCTTCTCCATGTACTCGCTCATGTCCAGGCGCACCATGCTTTTTTCCGAATCGAAGAGCGACTCGGCCAGCGCCCGTGCGAGCTCGGTCTTGCCCACGCCCGTCGGGCCGATGAGCAGGAAGACGCCCAGCGGACGGTTCGGATCGGCCAAGCCGCTGCGCGCGCGGCGCACGGCCTGTGCCACCGCGGCCACGGCCCCGTCCTGGCCGATGACGCGCCTGTGGAGCTCGTCCTCCAAGCGCAAAAGTTTCTCCGCCTGGCCCTCTAGAAGCTTCTCGACCGGGATGCCGGTCCAGCGCGCCACGGCCTGGGCCACGTCCTCCTCCCCGACTTCCTCTTTCAAAAGCTTGGTGCCGGACTGAAGCAGGGCGAGCTCCTTTTGCGCGGCCTCGATTTTCTTGGCCGCGTCCGGCACGCGGCCGTAGCGGATTTCCGCGGCGCGATTCAAGTCCCCGGCGCGCTCGGCCTTGGCCTCGTCCGCGCGCAGCGTCTCCATTTCGGACTTGAGGCGCCGCAGGGCCGAGATGCAGGATTTCTCCTTGTCCCACTGGGCGCGCAGATCCTTGCGCCGGGCGTTGAGACCCGAGAGCTCCTTGTCCAGGGCGGCCAGGCGCTCGCGGCTGGCCGCGTCCTTTTCCCGCGACAAGGCGGTCTTCTCGATTTCCAGCTGCCGGATGCGGCGCTCGGCGACGTCAAGCTCCTGCGGCACGGAGTCCATCTCCATGCGCAGGCGGCTCGACGCCTCATCGATGAGGTCGACGGCCTTGTCCGGCAAAAAACGGTCCGAGATGTAGCGGTTGGAGAGGGTCGCGGCCGCGACCAGCGCGGCGTCGCGAATTTGCACGCCGTGGTGGAGCTCGTAGCGTTCCTTCAATCCCCTCAAAATCGCGATGGTATCCTCGACCGAGGGCTCGCCCACCATCACCGGGGCGAAGCGGCGCTCCAGGGCCGCGTCCTTTTCAATGTATTTCTTGTACTCGTCCAAAGTCGTCGCGCCCACGCAGCGCAGCTCCCCGCGGGCCAGCATGGGTTTGAGCATGTTGGCCGCGTCCATGCCGCCCTCGGCCGCGCCGGCGCCGACCAAGGTGTGGAGCTCGTCGATGAAGAGGACGATGCGTCCCTCCTGCGCCGCGACTTCCTTTAAGACGGCTTTCAATCGCTCCTCGAACTCTCCGCGGAATTTGGCCCCGGCCACCAGCGCCCCCAAATCGAGCGCCACGATGCGCTTATCCTTGACGCCCTCGGGCACGTCGCCTTCCGCGATGCGCAGGGCCAGGCCCTCCACAATCGCGGTTTTGCCCACGCCCGGCTCGCCGATTAAAACGGGATTGTTCTTGGTGCGTCGCGAAAGCACCTGGACCACGCGGCGGATTTCCGCGTCGCGCCCGATGACGGGATCCAGCTTGCCCCGCTTGGCCGCGGCCGTCAAGTCGCGGCCGTACTTCTCCAGCGACTGGAACGTGCCCTCCGGATCCCGGCTGGTCACGCGCTGAGCTCCGCGCACCGCGACCAGGGCCGAGAGGATTTTGTGCTCGTCAAGGCCGGAAGCCTTTAAAATCTTGGCCGCCGCGCCGCCCTCGTCCAGGAGCCCCAGCAGCAGGTGCTCAACGGAGACGAACTCGTCTTTCATCGCCTCCATGCGGCTTTCCGCGAAGTTAAAGGCGCGGGTGAGCCCCGAGGCGGCGTAAATCTGCCCCCCGGAGACCTTTGGTTTTTTTTCCAGGTCCTTGCGAATGACGGCCGACACCAGCTGCGCGTCGGTGCCGGCCTTGCGCAGGATTTCGGGCACGACGCCGTCTTTCTGGCGCACCAGGGCCAGGAGCAGGTGCTCGGGCGAAAGCTCCTGGTGGCCCTCCCGCTCGGCCAGCGCGCGCGCGTCTTCGAGGGCTTCCTGCGATTTGGCGGTCCAGCGTTCCAGGTTCATGGGAAAAAGATCCCTTTTGGGGCTATCGGGGCTTCGCGCCGGCGAGGTTCGCGGAGACGCCCAGGCTCTTGGCCGAAGGCTTGCCGATCATGTCCGCCAGGACGTGCGCGGCTTCCTCGAGGACGAAGTCGGTCGGCGGGGGCGCGTGCGCGTAGCCCTTGGCGGAGGCGGAGGACGAGGAGACGGAGAACGCCGCGGCCTCGGCGGCCGAACTCGGCGGCGGCGCGGAAACCGACGCCGCGGGCTCCGGGGTTTGGGAAGCGGCGCTCTTGCCCGCCGCGCCCGCGGCCGTCGAGGTTGAAACCAGGGGATTGACGCCCGCGATGACGTCCTCAAGCGTGACGTCCGTGACGGTGAAAGGGGCGGCCGGCCGGGAGGCGCGCTCTTTTTTGCGCGCCTCGGCGCGCGCCTCGTTGGCCTTCTCTTCGGCCAAGCGGGCCTCGTAGTTGAGGGAGACGCTCTTGTCCTGCTTATGCTTCATGTAAAGAGCGATGTCCTGACGCACGTACGCGAAGTCGGTCGAGACCGCGACGCGCTCCTCGGAGGCTTTCTGGAGCGCCGCGATCTCTCCCGCGGTGACGTCGTTTTTGGGCTCGTAGACGGCGGGCGCGATGTGATCGTAAGGGAGCGCGTTGGGAAGCGAGGACTCGGTCATGTCCAGCTCGTCGTCCAGTGACGGCAGCTGGATGTCGGGCGTCACGCCGCGATTCTGCGTCGAGCCGCCGGAGACGCGGTAGAATTTCTGGATGGTGATCTTGAGCGCGCCGGGGTTGTCCTTGCGCATGGACCAGGGCAGGTAGTCCGCGAGGTCGACGACGGACTGGACCGTGCCCTTGCCGAAGGTGCTCTTCTCCCCGACCACGACCGCGCGGCGGTAATCTTGAAGGGCCGCGGTCACGATTTCGGAGGCCGAGGCGGAGGCGCGGGTGGTCAGCACCACCATGGGGCCCGTGTACTCGGCCTGCGACTCGGGCGCGCGCAGGACCTCGACGCGGCCCTGGGAGTCCCGCACCTGCACGACCGGGCCGGGGCCGTCGAAGAGCCCGGCCATGGCCACGGCCTCGGCCAGCGATCCGCCGCCGTCGTTGCGCAAGTCCAGAATGATGCCGGCGGCGCCTTGCTTCTCAAGGTAGGCGACCAGGCGGCTGACGTCCCTGGTGGCGCTGGTGCGCCCGTCCGGGCGCATGTCGGCGTAAAAAGAGGGGAGGTAGACCACGCCCAAACGCTCGGTCTTGCCGTCCTCGAGCGGCCAGGTGATGACCTGCGCGCGGGCTTCCTGGTCCTTGAGCTTGATGACCTCGCGGATGATGTTCACGACCACGCGCGTCGCCGGATCGATGGCGTCGGCCGGGATGAGGCGCAGGCGCACGAGAGTGCCCTTTTTGCCGCGAATCATGTCCACCACGTCGTCCAAGCGCATGCCCACGACGTCCACGAAGGAGCCTTCGCCCTGGGCCACTCCCACGATGCGGTCGTTGGGGTGGATTTGCTTGGACTTGTCCGCGGGGCCGCCCGGAACCAGGGAGACGATTTTGGCGTAGCCGCCGTCGGAACTCAGGACCGCGCCGATGCCCACAAGCGAGAGGCGCATGCTGATGTCGAAATTGGCCTCGGTCGAGGCCGCCATGTAGTCGCTGTGCGGATCGTAGGTGCCCGCGAGCGCCGTTAGGTAAGCCTGCAGGACGTCGCTCGAGGCGAACTCCTTGTAGTAGGTCAGCAGGCGCTCGTAGCGCTGGACCACGTCCTTGATTTGGTCCTCGGGCTTGACCTTGTCGAGCATCTCTTCGAGCACGTCGTTCTTGAGGCGCTTTCTCCAAAGGTCCTTGGCGTCGCGTTCGTCGGAGGGCCAGGGCAGTTTTTCCCGATCCAGGATCACGCTTTCGTTTTTCTTAAAATCGAATATTTTATCGGGATTGACGAAGGCGGCGGAGGAGGCCAAGACGGAGTTCATGGCGGACAAAACCGTGGTCGAGGATTTTTCACCCGCTGTTTTCCCGACCGGAGGGGCGTGAAGGGTCCGCCGCACGAAGCGCACCCGCTCGCGCACGCGTTCCATGAAGCGGTTGAAGATGAAGTAGGCCGGCCCGACGTCGCCCGCCCGGACCATCTGGGCCATGTCGTCTCCGAAGCGCGCCCGGAACTCGGCCGCGTCCGAACGCAGGAAAAACATCTTGTCGGGATCGAAATTCTGCAGGTAGAGCTTGAGCATGTCCCGGGACGTGGAGGCGTCCAGGGGTTTGTGTTCGTAATGGTCCTGCTCCAGGATGCGGGCCACGATTTGGCCGATGACGGGGCCGTCCTGACTCGGCTCCAGGGGCTTCTGCGGCGCCGCCTTGGCGGCGGCCAGCGGGGGAAAAAACAGGGCCGCGGCAAGAAGGAGGAGCGAAAGAGTCTTTTTCAACGCGCTACGGGGCCCGCCCGGCGAGAGTTTTGCGCATCTCCTTGAGGAACTCGACCGTCTTGGGCAAATCTCCATACGGAATGCGCACCCCCTTCTTCGACCAACCCTTGTACGACTGATCCTCGACCCACTCGCGCAAATCCACGCCCGTGGCGTCCTTGAAGATGGTCACGCGCACGACCAGCTCGATGCCCATGCGCCGCGGGATGCGCGCCAACTCCTTCTCGGCCAGCGCCTCGGGTTCGGCGGGCAAAGACGACAGGGCCTGGATGACGCCTTCCAGGGCCGCGGCGTTGAGCGTGATGCCGGCCTTGGTCGGCCCCGAGTAGTGATCCCCTTTGATGAAGGATCGGATTGAGCCGTAGCGGTGGCCGCGGTATTCGTCCACGTAGAAGCGGATTTGCGTGACGTCCGAGACGGAGATGGAGCCGATGTCCTTGAGAGGTTTGAATTCCTGGCTTTGGGGCATGGTGATCTTCGCCGTCTGATCAAGACTACCAAAATCCTAGAGATTTTTCATCTCAAGGGCTATAATGGGGGGCATGAGCGCCTGGGTGTGGCTGCCCATTCTCCTAATCCTGATCAACGGCGCCTTCGTCTTGATCGAATACTCCCTTCTGCGCGTGAGGCCCTCGCGCCTTGAGATTTTGGCGCGGCGGGGCAGCGCCGCGGCCAAGCTCGCCCAAGAGATGCAGGCGCGCTTCGACTATTACCTGGCCGCCATCCAGGTGGGGCTCATCCTGACCGCCCTGGCCTTGGGCCGCCTGGGGGAGCCCCTCGTGGCCGCGTGGGTGCAGGAGCGTTTTTCCGCGGCCGCCGCGGCGTGGCTTGGCCCCCGCTGGGACGCCGCCATCGCCTTTATCATCGCCCTGGCCGCGCTCACCTTCGTGATGTCCGTTTTCGGCGAGCTTTTGCCGCGGGCCGTGGCCTTGCGCCGGGCCGAGGCCGTGGCGCTGTGGGGGGCCTATCCGCTGAGGGTTTTCGCGGCGGCGTTCCGCCCCGCGGTGTCTCTGATGGCGCTCTCCTCGCGCGCGATTCTGAGGCTTCTGGGCCTCTCCGGCGCCGCGTCCTCGGAGACCTCCTTGTCCGCGGAGGAGATGCGCGTGCTCATCGGCGAGACCCAGGAAAAAGGCGCCCTGGCCCTGGAGCAGCTTTTTTTGCTGGAGAATCTCTTCGATTTCGGCAAGGCCGTGGCCGCGGACGCGATGGTGCCGCGCGAGAAAATCGCCGCCCTCTCCCTGGCCGAACCCTGGCCCGTCAACCTGGGAGTCATCCGCGCGCGCCGCTTTTCCCGCTATCCTCTTTACGAAGCCGATCTGGATTCGACCGTGGGCCTGGTCCACGTCAAGGATGTTTTCCTGGCGCAAAACGGTTCGGGTCCGCCGGACTTGCGGCGCCTCAAGCGCGAGCTTATGAGCGTCTCGGAGACCGAGCCTTTGGAGAAGCTGGTCAAAATCCTGCCCGATCGCGGGGTGCACATGGCGCTGGTGCGCAACGCCTTGGGCCGCGTGGCGGGGCTCATCACGCTTGAGGACATCATCGAGGAGCTGGTCGGCGAGGTTCACGACGAGTTCGACTTGCCCCAGGCCTGGTCCTTCATGGACGTGGTCTCGCGCAAATCCGTGGCGGTGCATCTGCAGGCCGCGGACCGCGCCGCGGCGGTGCGCCGCGTCATGGGCCTTCTGGAAAAGGCGCACCCGGGCCTCATCCCCGCGGGCGCTCTCTCCGCGGTCCTGGAGCGCGAGGAAAGGCTCTCCAGCTGCATCGGCCGCGGCGTGGCCGTGCCGCACGCGCGCCTGGCTTCCATCGATAGGGGCCTGGTCGCGGTTGGGCGTTTCCATAAGCCCGTCGATTTCGGCGGCGACAAAGGGCCGGTCCGCCTGGTGTTTCTGGCGCTGACTCCGTCCGCGCACCCGGTCCTTCAGATCCGCATCCTCTCCCGCATCGCGTCCTTGGTCGCCAACGAGAACCTGCGCCGCAAGCTGCTTCACGCGCCGTCGGCGGAGAGCCTCTTCGACATCCTGCGCACCGCCGACACCATGCTGGCCGACTAGCCCGCGCGCCGGTTTTTGTAAGATAGGATCCTATGGCGGCGACCGGGGGGCCTTCTCTTTTCCTCGACGCTTGCCGGCGGCGCCCGACGCCCCGCCCGCCCGTCTGGTTCATGCGCCAGGCCGGGCGCTACATGAAGGACTACCGCGATCTGCGCGCCAAGCATTCCATCTTGGAGCTGGCCAAGACGCCCGAGCTGGCCTGCGCCGTGACCCTGCAGCCGGTGCGCCGCTTCGGCTTTGACGCGGCGATTCTGTTCTCCGACATCCTCCTGCCCTTGGAGCCCATGGGCGCGCGCCTACGTTTTGCCCCGGCGCCGGTCATCGACAACCCGGTGCGCTCGGCGCGAGACGCCGCGCGCTTGAGGCCCTGCGCGCCGCGCGAGGACTTGTCCCGCGTGCTCAAGGCCGTCTCCCTGCTGCGCCGGGAGTTGGGCCGAACGCCGCTCATCGGCTTCGTGGGCGCGCCTTTCACGCTGGCCAGCTACCTGATAGAAGGCGGCCCTTCCAAGGATTTCATCCGCACCAAGGCCTTCATGAATTCCGAGCCGGACGCGTGGGCCGGCCTCATGCGCCGGCTCTCCCGGATGGGAGCGGACTACCTTTCGGCCCAGGTCGAGGCGGGCTGCCGGGCCGTTCAGGTCTTCGACAGCTGGGCGGGAGCCCTCTCTCCCGCGCAGTACCGCGGCAAGGTCCTGCCCTACTCGCGGGCGCTCATCGCCGCGGCGCAAAAAAGCGGGGCGCCGGTCATCCACTTCGGCACGGGCACGGCGGGATTTTTGCGCGATTTCGCGTCGGCGGGCAGCGACGTGGTGGGCGTGGACTGGCGCGTGGACTTGGCGCAGGCCTTCAAGATCTGCCCGGGCCGCGCCGTGCAGGGAAACCTCGATCCGGCCGTCCTGGCGGGGCCGTTGCCCGCGCTCAAGAAAGAGGCGGCGGGGATTCTCCGCGCCGGCCGCGGGCGGCGCGGATTCATTTTCAATTTGGGCCACGGCGTTTTGCCCCAGACGCCCGAGGCCAACGTGCGCGCCGTGGTCGAGCTGATCCGCCGCTTCGGCCGTCCATGACCCGCCGCGAATCGCGAGCGCGTCCCGGAGGGACGAACGCGCCTTCCAGAGGGCTCAGGCGCGTCGCGGTTTTGGGGGCCGGCGTCGCGGGCCTCGCCGCGGCCTATGAAGTCATCCGAGCGGGCGCGTCCGGGGGCGCCCAGGCGCTGGTGTTGGAGGCTTCGGAGCGCGTCGGCGGCAAGGTCCTGAGCGTTTCGCGCGGCGGAGTCGTCTACGAGGCCGGGCCCGATTCTTTTATTTCCGCCAAGCCGGACGTGCTGGAGTTGGCCCGTGAGCTGGGCATTTCCGGCGATTTGGCGGCCACCAATCCGGGAGCCTCTTCGGTTTCGATTTATTTCAAAGGCCGCTTGCGGACGCTGCGCGGCGGGATGTGGCCGCCCAAGGCGTCGGCGCTTTTGGGCGCCGGCCTTTTGAGCTGGCGCGGTTTGGCGCGGCTGGCGCTCAGCGGATGGATGGGGCTTGAGGATCCCGCCGTCGCGGACGAGTCTTTGGCGGCGTTCGTGCGCCGCCGTTTCGGCCAAGAGGCGCTTGAGCGTCTGGCCGATCCGCTTTTGGCCGGCATCTACGCCGGAGACGCGGAAGAGCTGAGCCTGGAAAGCACCTTCCCCCAAATCAAAACGGCTTTCGCCAAAAACGGCGCCTCCGCCGCCCGGCCGCCCTGGCGCCCGGCGCCCGGGCAAAGCTTGTTCATGACTTTTCAGGGCGGCCTTTCGCGGCTTCCCGAGGCGCTCAGCGCGGCGCTGCCCGGCAGGGCGGTGCGCACGGGGGCGCGCGTGCTTGCGCTCTCGCGCCGCGACCGGGAATGGAAGATTGAGACCTCGGCGGGAGATTTCGCGGCCGACGCCGTCGTAAGCGCTCTTCCGGCCAGCGCCCTGGCGCCCGCGGTCGAGCGCCTCGATCCGGAACTGGCCGCCGTTCTGCGGGAAATTCCCTTCGCCTCCACTGCCACGGTGTCCCTGCTTTACGACGATTCCTCGCTGCCGGCCAGGCCCGAGGGCTTCGGCTTTCTGGTGCCGCGCCGGGAGGGCAAGGCGGTTTCCGCCGCGACCTACAGCTCCTCCAAGTTCCCCGGCCGCGCGCCGGAAGGCAAAACGCTGGTGCGCTGCTTCGTGGGCGGCGCGGGGCGCGGCGCCTGGGCCGAGAAATCGGAGGAGGACCTGATTCGCCTGGCCTCGGAGGAGCTCTCCGAAATCCTGGGCCTGGGCAAAGCCTGCCGTCCCGCCGAGGCCAGGGCGTGGCGCTGGCTTGCGGCCAACCCGCAGTACACCGTGGGCCACGCCCTGCGCTTAAAGCGCCTGGAGTCCTGCTTGAGGAGCCACCCGGGGCTTCTGCTGGCGGGCGCCTCCTACCGCGGCGTGGGCCTGCCCGACTGCGTGCGCTCCGGACGCGCCGCCGCGCGCGCCGCGCTTTCCCCGCGCGGCGGGTTTCCGGCCGTGGCCTGAAGCCGCCGGCCTACGCCAAGCGCTGGATGAGGATCGCCGCGAAGCCCGCCGCGAGCACGGCCAGCGTCGGCACGAGCATCCGGAGGCGCCCGCGCGCGCTGGCAGCGGGGCGAAAAAACAGCGGCCAGTTGAGGTTGCTTGCGGCGCTGACCATGGAGGCCAGAACCGCCGCGATTGCCGCGACCCGCTCGCCGACCTGGCCGCGCGCGCCCAGGTTCGCGGCCGAGGCGACCGCGCTCGCGCTGCTTAAAATCCCGCCTACGAGGCTTGCCCCGAAAAATCCCGAGCGGCCCAGGTGGCGCTCGGCCAGAACGCCCGCGGCCTCGATGGCGAAAAAGAGCGCGGCGAAGGCGGAGAGCCGGCGCAGGGAGATGGGCGAGGAGATTTTAAGCTCGAAGCCCCGGCGCGGCCCGTTGGACTGAATCTTGGCGAAGAGCAGGGCCGTCGCGGCCATGGCCGAAAGCGGAGCGGCGGCGAAGCGCGCGGAGGGCGGGTAGAGCAGCGCCAAAAGCAGCAGGTTGCGCGAGAACATGGCGAAGACGGTCAGCAGGGACGCTGCGGCCAGGATGGGTTCGGCGGCCTCGGTCAGGCCGCCCAGGGCGGCGGTCAGCTCCGCGACGGTGGCCGTGCTGTTGACCAAGCCGCCCAGGATGGCCGTGTAGTGGAATCCGCGCGTGCTCAAGAGGCGCAGGAGCACGTAGTTGACGAAGCCGATGCTGGCGATGACGATGATGGTGACCCAGAATTCGCGCGGGTTCAAAAGCCCCCACGGGTCGACCAGGCGGTCCGGCAGAATCGGGTAGATGACGAAGCTCAGCAGGCCCAGGAGCACGGCGCTGCGGATTTCCTCCGGGCGCAGGCGGCTGGCGAAATTGGTCAACTCCACCTTCCAGGTGAGCAAAATGGTGGTCAAAATCGCCGCGGCCACGGGCTCGAAGAAGCGCCCCTGCCCGATGAGCACGCCCAGCACGAAGGTCAGCACCAGGACGACCGAGGTGGTCACTTCCAGGGTCTTATCCAGCATCAGGCGGCGTATATTAAGGAAGGCGATGAGCACCAGCACGCCCGCCAGGGCGGCGATGGAGAAGGAGATGGACAGGAGCGCGCTGAGCATGCCCAGGAGCGCGGTAATCGCGAAGGTGCGCGCGCCCGCGTCCTTGTTGGACCACTCGCGCTCAAGGCCGATCAAGAGACCCGCGCCCAAAGACAGCAGCAGGCGCAAGGCCATGTCCTGGGCGGAAATGGGGATAGGGAGGGGCACGGAAAATAGTATTTCCCCAACGGCCATTATTGTCAAGTCCGGCGATGTTATGCCATAGTGGACCCGTATGGATGTGGATAAGGCGGCGGCCGTTTTAAAGAGGCTTAAGGCCCCGCCTTTTCGCCTGACCCAATTGCGTCAGGCGGTCTTCCGCGAGGCGCAGGACTCCTACGAGGCGATGACCACTTTGCCCGAGGAGTTGCGCCGCACCCTGGCCGCGGAGGCGCCGCTCTTGTGCCTTTCCCCCGCACTGGTCCGCGCTTCCGCCGACGGCTTGTGCCGCAAGGCCCTGCTGCGCCTCCGCGACGGGCTTAAAATAGAGACCGTGCTCCTGCGCCCGAGCCCGCGGCGCTGGACCGTGTGCATTTCCAGCCAGGCCGGCTGCGCGGTGGCCTGCACGTTCTGCGCCACGGGCCTGATGGGGCTTTCGCGCAACCTCAGCGCCGAGGAAATCTCGGATCAGGTGCTCTTTTGGAAGCAGTTCACGCGCCGGGAAAAAATCGCGGGCGGCGGGACGGGCCCGGACAACGTGGTCTACATGGGCATGGGCGAGCCCTTCGCCAACTACGAGCCCGTGGCCCGAAGCCTGCGCGCGCTCATGGACCAGGCGCAGTTCGGCCTGGGCGCGCGGCACATCTCGGTCTCGACCTCGGGCATCGCGCCCAAAATCGAGCGCTTCGCCGAGGATTTTCCCCAGGTCAACCTCGCGCTCTCCTTGCACGCGGCCGAGGACGAGCTCAGAACGAGGCTCGTGCCCATGAACAAGGCCTACCCGTTGGAGAGCTTGGCCGCGTCCCTGCGCGTTTATCTGGAGCGGACCGGGCGCAAGGTTTTCGTGGAGTACGTGCTTTTGCGCGGCGAGAACGACAGCGCCCAAGACGCCCGCAGCCTCGCCGCTTATTTGCGCTCCGTCGGGTCTTTGGAGCGCCTGCACGTGAACCTCATCGCCTTCAACCAGACCGACACCCCGCACCAGGCGCCGCCCGAGGCCGAGGCCAGGCGCTTCCAGGCTCTTTTGCGCCGCTGCGGAATTCCGACGACGCTGCGCCGGAACCTGGGCCAGGACATCGACGGCGCCTGCGGCCAGCTGCTGGCTAAGAACTAAAGCGCTTCCTTATATAAAACGTTCGCCCCGGCGGGAAGCCGGGGCGAATCTCCTAGGCGGGATGCGGCTCTGTTGTCGTTCGTGGTGCCGTACCGTTGCGAACCTGGAGAAAGCTTACCAAGGCCGCGTCACGAAAATGTTTCGCGGCCGTGAAAAAGTTGTTGCCGGAAAGGCCGGGGGTTTGGTATCGTCACCCCGTGACGCGCACAGCGCTCGGGAAAATCGCGGCCGCGTTTTTTGCCGGCTGCCTGTTCCTCCTGACCATCCACGACTTGGCCCACGCCAAGGAGAAGCACTCGGCTCCCTGCCAGGTCTGTGTGATGGTCGCGCGCACTGCGGCGCACACGGCCAAGGCCGCGCCGCATGTCATTGCCCGCGCCGCGCGGATCAGCGACGCGCCCCTTCCCGTCATCAAGCTCGTGTGTCGCGCGCCGTCCCCCGCCGCCTCCCGCGATCCGCCCGCCGCCTAGAAAGCCGCCCGTTCTTCCGTTCCGGGTTTGTTCCCGTTCGTACGACGATTTTAATTTGGAGGTTTCCCATGCGTTCGATTCTCTTATGCGGCCTGTGCGCCGTCCTGCTTCCTCTTTCGGCCTGGGCGGACTCCCAAGGCGCGTCCGCGGTTGAGAGCGGCATCATCACATCTTACGTTCCCAGCGTGCCCAAGCTGTTTCTGCCCGACTTCGGCATCGCCGGAGACTTCGCCTACCAGCGCACCAGCCTGACTAAAAAGGATCCGCGCTACAACAACGGATCCATCAACCAGCCGCAAATTCGCGACGGTCAAATCGTGGCGTTTTCTCCCATCGATCCCTACGCCAACGCCCAGTTCACCGTCGACCTGCCCGGCAGCGGCACGCCCAACGTCCAAGAAGCCTGGGTTTATTTCGATCAGCTGCCCTGGGGCGTGGACATGCGCGCCGGGCGCTTCCTGCCCCAGTTCGGGCTTCTGGATCAGCAGGACACCTTCCAACTGGCCATGCTCAACCGCCCAAGCGCCATCGGCGACTACATCGGCTCGGGCGGCATGGACGCCTCGGGCGCGGAGGCCGACTTCTACGTGCCTAATCCGTGGAACTTAAACCTGAAGGCGGACTTGAACGCCGTCGAGGGGGACGTCCTTGGCGGCACGGCTCAAAAAGGCGAATTGGCGTACCTGGGGACTCTCGATTATTCGGGAGACTTCCTGACCTCCGGATCCATCGAGGCCGGCGCCAGCGCGGCCCAGGGGCCTTCGCCCTACGGGCTCGCGGAAACGCTGGTCGATCCTTACTTCCAGGTTCAGTATGCCCCGTCCCAGCGCCGCGTCTGGACTTGGAGCGTGGAGGGCATGCTGGCCGAACGCCGGGGGCTGGGCGGCGCCGACTTCAAGAAAAGCGTCTACACCTTCCTGGACTACAACTTCGCGCTCTTCTACCACGTCGGCTTCCTTGTGGACGTCGCGGACTTGCCCGGGGCGCTGCCCGGCGTGACCTATCCGGGGGCCTTCCCCGATGCGTTCGCAGGAGCGCCTTCCTATGGGACGCAGGTGAGCTTCGCGCCCAACTTCACCTGGTTCGTCTCGGACAACACGCGCCTGCGGCTGCAGTACACGCACACCACGCCCGTGGGCTCGGAGCGTCCTGATGAAACCGCGTCCCTTCAGCTTACCTTCTCGCTCGGGAACTTGAAGCAGCTCAACTAGGATCAACGAAAGGAAAAATGGAGAATTTTATGCTTAAAAAAATGAAGTTCGCGCCGTTGTTTTTGGCGGCATTTTTGTGCGCCGCCGTTCCGGGCGCGTGGGCCGGCCGCCTGCGCGTCCTGGCCACGACGGATTACATCGCGGCCCTGGCCAAGGCCGTCGGCGGGGACAAGGTCTCGGTGGATTATCTTTCGCCCGCGGGCTTCGACGCGGACGGCTATTCGCCGCGCCCGCAGGACATCTTCAAGGTCCATCAAGCCCAGCTTTTCCTCATGATCGGCTTGAACTTGGAGGACTGGGCCCGCGACGTGGTCAACGCCGCCAACAATCCGCACCTGATCAAGGCCCAGATTTACCACGGCATCAAGCTGTTGGACAAGCCGACCGGCCCGATTAATTACAGCTTCGGCGACATCCATCCTTACGGCAACCCGCATTTCCAAACGGACCCGGAGGACGGAGGCATCATGGCCAAGAACATCTACCAGGCCCTGGTCTACGCGGATCCGTCCAATCAGGCCTATTACGCGAAAAACCTGGCCGACTTCGAGGCCCGGCTCACCAAGGCCGCGGCGCGCTGGAGGGCGGAGCTGGCGCCCTATAAAGGAGACGCCATTTTGCCCTACCACGAATCCTGGCACTATTTCGCCGAGGCCTTCGGCTTCGTCGATCCCAACCCGCCCTTCACCATCGAGGAAAAGCCGGGCTTCGTGCCCTCGCCGCGCCGCATCGAGGACGTGATCCAGGACGGCAAGGCCGCCCACGTCAAGCTGGTCATCACCGAGCCTTACTATGACGTCTCCATCGGCCAAGCCGTGGCCAAGGGCATCGGCGCGCCCTGCGTGGTCATCTCTCTCTACGGCATCGGCGCGAATCCCAAGGAGACGGACTACATCTCGATGATGAACGTCATCGTCGGGAAGGTCGCCGAGGCCCTGAAGGAGGGCGCCGCCCATGCCGGCTGAGCTTCTGCGCGCCAAGGGCTTGAGCGTCGGCTACGGCGCCCACGCCGTCCTGCACGGGATCAACTTCGCCATCGAGCGGGGGGATTTTATGGGCGTCATGGGCCCCAACGGCGCCGGAAAAACCACCTTGCTCAAAACCTTCCTGGGGCTCTTGAAGCCCCTGGCCGGAAAAATCGAGCTGACGGGGGCCGGCGGAGGCCGGCCCCTGTTCGGCTACGTGCCCCAGCGGGAAAGCCTGGATCTGCATTATCCCCTGACGTCTCTTGAGGTGGCGCTCATGGGGCGCTTCGGCCGCATCGGCGCCTTGCGCCGCCCGGGCGCGGAGGACGCGCGCATCGCGCGGGCCTGCCTGCGCCAGACGCACATGGACGCCCACGCGGACAAGCCCTACCGCAAGCTCTCGGGAGGTCAAAAGCAGCGCGTGCTCATCTCGCGGGCGCTGGCTTCCGAGCCCGAGATCCTGCTTTTGGACGAGCCGACCAACGGCATGGACATCAATTCGGAGAAGGCCATCATGGAGCTCCTGACCGAACTGCAGAAAGAAAAGGGCACCACGGTCGTCTTCGTGACGCACTTGATGAGCACCATCGAACGCTACGCGCGCCGCGTGGCGCTCATCACGTTCCAAGGCAAGCTGCTGGTCGGAGCCAAGTCCGAAATGCTCGCCCCCGACGTGCTGGCGGAGGCCTACAAAAGCCGATGATGCAGATCCTTGCCGTTCCTTTCCTGCGCAACATCCTGCTGGCCGGAATTTTGGCGGCCGTGGGCCTGGCGCCCTGGAGCGTTTACGTGGTGCTCCGGCGCATCGTGTTCTCCGGCGCGGCCGTGGCCGAAGTGGCCTCCGCGGCCGTGGCGTTGGCGGTGCTCTTCCAGTTGGCGCCCTTTCCCATCGCGCTGGCGCTGACCGTCTTGAGCTTTTTGGCGCTCTCCCGCCTGGCCGACTCCTCCACGCTGCCGCCGGAAACCTTGGTGGGCATGATCTACGCCGGGGGCTCGGCCGCCTCGGTGCTGCTCATCGCCAAGGCGCCGCGCGGGGAGGCCGACATTCTCAACATCCTTTTCGGCAACATCCTCACCGTCCCCACGGCCATGCTGTGGATCCTGGCCGGGGTCTTCGGGGCGCTTTCGCTGCTGCAGTACCTGGCGGCCAAGGAGTTCCTGATTTCCGCCTACGATCCGGACATGGGGCGCACGCTGGGCATCCGCGTGGGCCTGTGGAACATGATTTTCTACGGCTCCCTGGGCGTGGCCGTCGCCGTGGCCATCCGCGCGGTGGGAGCCCTGCTGACCTTTACGCTTTTGGTGGCCCCGGGCGCCTCGGCGCTTTGCCTGACCGGGCGCCTGAGCCGCGCGTTCAAGCTCTCGCTGGTCTTCGGCGTGATTTCGGCCGTGGCGGGCGTAGTCCTGTCCTACCAGTTCGATTTGCCGACGGGCTCGACCATCGTCGCCATTCTGGCCGGCCTGTTCGTCCTGAGCTTTTCGGCAGGCCGCTTGAGAGCCTAGAAGCTTCGCGACGGCCGCGTCTTTCCCCTTGACTCTCGACGGGGGCGGGGCTATACTTCGGGCATGCAGGGCGCGGTGCGATCCGCAGGACTTTTGATCCTGACCCTGGCCTTGGCATCGGGGGCCGTCCAGGCGTCTTCGGCTGCCGCGCCGCTCATCATCGCGGCGCGAAACGGCCAGCTTTCGGACGTGCTCGCGGACTTGGCTCAGGGCCAGAACCCCAACGTGACCGATCCCTACGGCTACACGCCGGCCATGTGGGCCATTTCGCGGGGCGGTCTGCAGATTCTTCAGGCGCTCTTGAGCCAAGGGGCCAAGCTTCCCGCTGCGACCGCGAATTACGTCCCCATCATCGCCGCGGCTAAAAGCGGCAAGGCCGACGTCGTCGACTTTCTTTTGAAGCAGGGCGCCGCCGTCGACGCGCGGGATTCCGCGGGGAACACCGCGCTCATCTGGGCCGCGCAGCGCGGCAACGCGGAGGTCGTCTCGACGCTGGTGTCCGCGCACGCCGATGTCAACGCCGCCAATAATCGGGGGCAGACGCCGCTCATCCTGGCGGCCCAGTTGGGGGAGACCGATCTCGTCAACCTTCTCGCGAGCCAGAAGGCGGATTTGAACGTCCGCGATGACTTCGGCTACACCGCGCTTATCTGGGCCGCGCACAACGGTTTTTCGGCGGCGGCCAAGGCCCTCATCGCCGCCGGAGCCGACCCGTCCATCGCGGGCAAGGACGGCCTGACCGCCAAGGCCGTGGCCCAACGCCGCGGCTACGCGGGTTTGGCGCAGTCCCTTTAGGCTGAAGCGGTCCGCGGCGGCGCGGTCAAGAGCCCGGCGCGGGTCTTGGCCCTGTTCAGCGCCAGGCGGATGAGCCGCTCGATGAGGCTCTTGGCGGGCACGCCCGAGGCGCGCCAAAGGTTGGGGTACATGCTGGCCGAGGTGAAGCCGGGAATGGTGTTGATCTCGTTGAAATAGAGGCGCCCGGATTTCGACTCCATCAGAAAGTCCGCGCGGCCCATGGCGTAGCCGTCCAAGGCCCTAAAGGCCGCCAGGGAAAGCTGCTGCACGCGCCGCGCCTGGGCGGCCGAGAGCCGGGCCGGGACGTAGCGCGCCGAGCCGTCCGGGTCGAGGTACTTGGAGGCGTAGCTGTAGAACTCCGTCTTGGGAACGACCTCGCCGCAGACGGAGGCCTTGAGCCCCAGGGGATGCGCGGCGGGCAGCGCCGGGTCGCCCAGCACGGCGCACTCGATTTCCCGGGCCCGCGGCACCGCGCGCTCGAGCAAAATCTTGTCGTCGTAGCGCAGGGCTTCGCGGATCGCGCCGGCCAAGTCGGCGGGTTTGCCCGCGCGGGAAACGCCTACGGAGGAGCCTTGCCGCGCAGGCTTGACGAAAAGGGGAAAGCCCAAAGCGCGGGCGGCGGCGCGGGCCTCTGCGAGGGAGCGGGCGGCGCGGTAAGGGACGACGGGAATGCCCGCCTGGGCCGCCAATCGCTTGGCGATTTCCTTGTCCATGCCCGCGGCCGAGGCGAGCACGCCGCAGCCGACGTAGGGCACGCCGAAGAGCTCGAGCATCCCCTGCAGAGTGCCGTCCTCGCCGTGCGGCCCGTGCAGGACAGGAAAGATCGCCTCGGGCTTCCGGGAGCCTCCCAGTTCGCGGGAGAGCTCGAGCGCGGGGCCCAAGGCGCGCGCTCCGGCCGCGGCCTGCGAAACCCGGGAGGCCAGGATGTCCGGCGACGCCTTGCGCCAGAGTCCCCGCGCGTCGATGTAGACGAGTTCGGGCGAAAATTTCGAGCGATCGACAGTCTCGTGGATGAATTTGGCCGAGACCAGGGACACGTCGTGCTCGGCGGATTTGCCGCCGCAGAGGATCCAAAGGCGGGTTTTTTTCATGCGGCGCTTCGCGGCGGCCGTCAGCGGCCCTTGGCCGCGCCGTTTTTGGCCAGAAGGGCGGCGACCTTGGAGGCGAAGAGCGACTCTTCGAAAGGCTTGATCAGGATGTCCTCGGCGCCGGCCAGGCCCGCCTTCTTGGCGCCGACCTCGTAGCCGCTGACGATGAGCACCGGAACGCCCGCGGTCCGGCGGTCCCGCTTCAAGCGCTCCAGAATCGAGAGGCCGTCCAAGCCCGGCAGCATCAAATCGAGGATGACCAGATCCGGCGCGCGCCTGGAGACTTCCTCCAGCGCCGCCGCACCCGTCTCCGCGGCCGCGACCTCGATGCCGTCGCCCAGGCGGCTCAAGAAAATGACCATGAGCTGCAGGAAGTCCATGTCGTCTTCCACGACGAGGACGCGGCGCGGGGCCGCGCCCGGGGCGAGCCCCGGCGCCGGCTTGGCGGCCAGGGGAAGGGTGAATTGGGCCAGGCAGCCGGGGCCGGCTTCCGGCCGCCCCGCGGAAATCGCTCCCCCGTGCTGCTCGAGGATCTCGCGGCACAAGTAGAGGCTCAAGCCCAGGCCCCCGTGGTCGCGCGCCAGGCCGCGCTCGGTGGCGGAAAACGGATCGAACATGCGGCGCTTGTCCTCGTCGGAGATTCCGGGGCCCGAATCCCGGACTTGGACCCGGGCCTCGCGGCCGTCCGAGGAGAGCCGGACGCGCACGGCGCTTTTCTCGGGGCCGAACTTGTAGGCGTTGAAAAGCAGGTTGTCGACGACCTCGCCCAACTTTTGCGCGTCGGCCTTGACCCAGACCTCGGCGCCGCCCAGGTCTTGCTCCAGCGCCATGCCCTTGCGGTCCTGTTCCCGCGAAGTCCGCGCCAGGCGTTCGGCCAGAAACGCGCGCAGGTCCAGGACTTCCATCCGGATGTTCTTTCTCCCTTCCTGGATGTCGCGCGCGGCCAGGAGGTGGGTCATCACGCGCAGCAGGTCCTCGGCGCGGCTGTAGATGGTGTCGAGGGATTTTTTCTGCTCCGCGGTGAGCGGGCCCAGCGTCTCTTCCTTAAGGATTTGGACGTAGCCCATGATGACCGAGAGCGGCGTGCGCATCTCGTGAGAGACGCTGGCCAAAAACTCCTTCTTGTGATTCTCCAGGTCCCCGCCGCGCGCGGCGCCGTTTGAGGGCGCGCGGGCGGGCTCGTTTGGCGCGGCCATGAAATCATTCTACCACCCTTGATTGCGCCGCGCAATAAAGTTATTCTTAAGGGCAACGCCAATTTTCATGCCGACCGAGTCAAATCCGGTTCCCGCGGGAGTCGAACGCATTCTTTTGGACGAGCGGGCCCTGCGCGCCCGGATCGCGGAATTGGGGGAGCGCATTTCGCGCGATTATGCGGGCAAAAAGCCCGTGCTCATCGGCATCTTGAAGGGCAGCGTGGTCTTCCTGGCCGACTTGATGCGCGCGCTGAGCCTGGACTGCTCGGTGGACTTCATGAGCGTGTCCTCCTACGAGGCCGCCGACTCGACCGGCGTGGTGCGCGTGAACCTCGACTTGAAGGCGAGCGCCGCCGGCAAGGACCTGATCGTGGTCGAGGACATCGTGGACACGGGCCTGACCCTGCATTACCTTCTGGACAACCTCAAGACCCGCGGCCCCAAGAGCCTGGAGGTCTGCGCGCTTCTGGACAAGCCCGAGTGCCGGCGCATCCCGGTCAAGGCCAAGTACGTGGGCTTCTCCATCGCCAACGATTTCGTGGTGGGCTACGGGCTCGATTTCGACGAGCGCTACCGGAACCTGCCGTATGTGGCCGTTTTGAAAAAGGACGCGACGAATCATGGAAAATAAGAATTTCAAGCAGCTGGCCCTGTGGGCGGTGGCGTTCATCCTTTTGGTGGCCTTGTTCCGCAACGTCAAGGCTCCCGAGCAGCAGATCAAGATCCCTTACTCCGAGTTCCAGTCCAAGCTCAAGGCCGGCGCGGTCGCGAGCGTGAAGGTCCAGCCGGATCTCATCGAGGGCAAGTACAAGGGCGCCGGCGGCCGGAGCGTGGACTTCGAGACCATCCCGCTTCCCGACGCCAACCTGGTCCAGGAACTGCAGACCTACCACGTCGCGCGCTACGAGGGCGAGCCCGACCGCAGCTGGATCACGAGCCTGGCCGTCAACGTGGGCTGGATCGTGCTCTTCTTCGTCTTCTGGTGGCTTTTCTTCATCCGGCAGGTCCAGGTCGGCGGCAAGCAGGCCATGTCCTTCGGCCGGACGCGCGCCAAGCTCGCCGACGGCAACAAGAACAAGACCACCTTCGCCGACGTGGCTGGCTGCGACGAAGCCAAGGAGGAGCTCTCCGAGATCGTGGATTTCTTGAAGAACCCCGAGCAGTTCCGCAAGCTCGGCGGCAAGATGCCCCGGGGCGTCCTTCTCTTCGGGCTGCCCGGCACCGGCAAGACGCTCTTGGCCCGGGCCGTGGCCGGCGAAGCGGGCGTGCCCTTTTTCTCCGCCTCGGCCTCCGAGTTCGTGGAGATGTTCGTGGGCGTGGGCGCCTCCCGGGTCCGCGACTTGTTCGTGCAGGCCAAGAAGGCCGCGCCGGCCGTGATTTTCGTGGACGAGCTCGACGCCGTGGGCCGCCACCGCTTCGCGGGCATCGGCGGCGGCCACGACGAGCGCGAGCAGACCTTGAACCAGCTTTTGGTCGAACTGGACGGCTTCGAGCAGAACCAGGGCATCGTGCTCATCGCCGCCACCAACAGGCCCGACGTGCTCGATCCGGCGCTCCTGCGCCCGGGGCGCTTTGATCGCCAAATCAACGTCCCCGCGCCGCACTTGAAGGGCCGGGAGGAAATCCTGAAAGTCCACGCGCGCAACGTGAAGATGGCCCAAGGCGTGGATCTGGCGCTGGTCGCGCGGCGCACGCCGGGATTCTCCGGCGCGGATCTGGCCAACGTCATCAACGAGGCCGCGCTCCTGGCCGCGCGCAAGAAAAAAGAGGCCATCGAAACGGTGGATTTGGAGGAGGCCATCGAGCGCGTCATGGCCGGCCCCCAGAAAAAAACCAGCGTGATGTCGGACAAGGAAAAACGCATCGTGGCCTACCACGAGTCCGGGCACACTTTGGTCGCGAAGATCCTGCCGGGCACCGATCCGGTCCACAAGGTGTCCATCATCTCGCGCGGCCACGCCCTGGGCTACACCCTGCAGCTGCCCACCGAGGACAAGTACCTGACCTCCAAGTCCGAGATCTTGAACCGCCTGGCCGTTCTTTTCGGGGGCCGCTGCGCCGAGGAAATCATCTTTTCCGACGTGACCACCGGAGCCTCGGACGACATCGCCAAGGCCTCCGCTTTCGCGATCCGCATGGTGACCGAGTTCGGCATGAGCGAGAAAATCGGCCCGCTGTCCCTCAAAAAGCCGGATCAGGAGATTTTCCTGGGCCGCGACATCGCCCAGCAGCCCAATTATTCCGACAACACGGCGCGCTTGGTCGACGAGGAGGTCAAGCGCATCATCACCGAGGCGCAGAGCAAGGCCCGGGAGATCCTCTCCACGCACAAGCGGGCTCTGGACGCCCTCGCGGCCAAGCTTTTCGACCGCGAGGTCCTAAACGGAGAGGACATCGATGCCATCCTCCAGCAGGCCGGCGCCGCGGCTTGAGCCGCGGCTCTGGGGCGGCGCGCACGGGCCGCCTAAAATCATGGGCGTCATCAACGTGACGCCCGATTCCTTCTATCCCGGCTCGCGCGCGGCCACGCCCAAGGAGGCGGCCGCCTGCGCCCGGCGCATGAAGGAGGAGGGCGCGGACATTTTGGACGTGGGCGGCCAGTCCACGCGCCCGGGCTCGGAGCCCGTGCCGCTGGCCGAGGAGCTCCGCCGCGTGGTCCCGGCCGTGCGCGCGGCGGCCGAAGAGACGGGGCTTCCGGTTTCGGTCGACACGGACAAGGCCGAGGTCGCGCGCTTGGCGCGCCTGGCCGGCGCCTCCATTTTGAACGACGTCTCGGCCCTGCGCGCCGAGCCCGAGCTCGCGCATGAGGCCGCGAAATTCGACGCGGTCGTGCTCATGCACAGGCTGGGGGAGAGCTCCAAGACCATGCAGGACTCCCCGCGCTACGCGGACGTGGTCGCGGAGGTCCGCGATTTTTTGGCCGCGCGCCTGGAGGCCTTCGTTCAGGCCGGCGGCGACCGCGCGCGCGCGCTCATCGACCCGGGCATCGGCTTCGGCAAGACCCCGGCGCACAATTTATCCCTGCTCAAGCACCTGGACGCCTTCGCGCGCCTGGCGCCCGTGGTCCTGGGGGCGTCGCGCAAGTCGTTTTTGGGCGCCGTCATCCCGGATGAGGGCCCGGACGATCGCCTGCCGGGCAGCCTGGCCGCGGCCCTGTGCGCCGCGGCCTCGGGCGCGGCCGCGGTGCGCGTCCACGACGTGGACCAGACGCGCCGCGCCCTGGCGACGTTCTGGGCCGTGCGCGCGGCGTGCTGAGATGGGCGCTCTCTTCGGCACCGACGGCGTGCGCGGCATCCCGGGGCGCTATCCGCTGACGCCCGAGGCCGTGCGCGCCATCGCGTTCTCCGCGGGAAAAATCCTGGCGGAAAAAGCCCGCGCCGGCGGGGGGCCGCCGGCCGTGCTCCTGGGCCGCGACACGCGGGAGAGCGGCCCGGCGCTCTGCCGGGACGCGGCCGCCGGATTCTCCGCGGCCGGCTGCCGGGTGTTGGATGCCGGCGTCATCCCCACGCCCGGAATTTCCTGCCTCATCCCGCGCTTGGGCGCCGCGGGCGGCGCCGTGGTCTCGGCCAGCCACAACCCGGCGCGCTTCAACGGCGTCAAGTTTTTCGACGCCGCGGGCTTCAAGCTCTGCCCCGAGGCCGAGGAGCGCATCGAACGCGAGGTCGCCGGGCCCGCGCGCCCGGTCCGCCCGCGCCGCGCCCGCGCCGCGCCAAAGCGGCGGCCGGACTTGGCCGGACTCTACGCCGATTTCCTGCGCAGCACGTTTCCCGCGAATATCGATTTGTCGGGCCTGACCATCGCGTTGGACTGCGCCAACGGCGCCGCGGCCGAGATCGCCCCCGGACTGTTCGCGGCCTTGGGCGCCAAGGTCGTGCCCCTGGGCGTCTCGCCGGACGGCCGCAACATCAACGCCGGCTGCGGCGCGCTTTTCCCGGGGGCGGCGCGCCGGGCCGTGCTGCGGCACAAGGCCGATTGCGGCGTGTCCTTGGACGGCGACGCGGATCGCGCGCTCTTTACGGACGAGAAAGGACGGCTTTTGGACGGCGACGCCGTCATCTGCCTCTCCGCCCTGCGCTTGAAGCGCCTGGGCCTCCTGCGCAAGGACAAGGTGGCGCTCACGGTCATGTCCAACTACGCGCTGCTGCGCTTTTTGGAGTCCAAGGGCATCGCCAACGTCTGCGTGCCGGTGGGCGACCGCAACGTGACCGACGCCATCGAACGCGAGGGTTTGAGTTTGGGCGGCGAAACCTCGGGCCACGTGGTTTTCCGCCGCTTCGCGGCCACGGGCGACGGCCTCTTGACCGCGCTGCAGGTTTTGGCCGCGCTGCGCGAGTCCGGCGGGCGCTTGAGCGCCTTGGGGGGCGCCTTCCGCGCGGTGCCCCAGGCGGTCGAGAACGTGGAGACCGACTCCAAAATCCCCCTGGAGGACTTGCCCCGGCTCCAGAAAGCGCTGCGCCGCGGCGAGAGGGAGCTTCGCGGAAGGGGCCGAATTTTGCTTCGCTATTCAGGGACCGAGCCGGTCCTGCGCATCCTGGCCGAGGGCCCCAGCAAGGCCCGCGTCCGGGCCTTGGCGCGGGGACTGGCCGAGGCCTACCGCCGGGAGACCGGACAACAGGGAGGAAGAACATGAGGCTTTCCAGCCGCGTCAAATTGGGCGTCAACATCGATCACGTCGCGACCCTGCGCCAGGCGCGCAAGGAGGCCGAGCCGGATCTTTTGGCCGCGGCCCGGGTGTGCCGCCAAGCCGGCGCGGACTCCGTCGTCGTGCACCTGCGCCGCGACCGGCGCCACGTCCAGGACGAGGACGTGCGCAAGCTCTGCGCGGCCCCCGGGCGCGTGCACCTGGAGATTTCCTCGGAGCCCGCCATGATCGCGGCGGCCGTGAAGGCGCGGCCCAACTCCGTCTGCCTGGTGCCCGAGCGCCCGGGCGAGGTCACGACCGAGGGCGGCCTGAACCTCGCCAAAAACGGCCGGGCCGTCAAGGCCGCGGCCGCGCGGCTGAAGGCCAAGGGCGTCGGCGTGAGCCTTTTCATCGATCCGGAGGCGTCGGCGGTGCGCGCGGCCAGAAGCCTGGGCGCGGACGCCGTCGAGCTCTGCACCACGGCGTACTGCGCCGCGCGGGGACAAAAAGCCTCCGCGCAGGAGCTGGAGCGCCTGGAGCTGGCCGCGTACCTCGCCTACGAAATGGGCCTGGAGGTCCACGCCGGCCACGGGCTGGCCTACGACAACGTCAAGCCCGTCGCGTCGATTCCCCACCTGGGCGGCCTCAACATCGGGTTTTCCATCGTGGCCCGAGCGATGTTCGTGGGCCTGAAGTCCGCGGTTTCCGAGATGAAGGAGCTCGTCTCCTAGGCCAAGCGCATGTGCGGCATCGTCGGCTACAGCGGTCCGCGGCAGGCGGTCCCGTTGCTCTTGGCGGGCTTGAAGCGCCTGGAGTACCGCGGCTACGACTCGGCCGGCGTCGCGGTGCTGGAGAAGGGCCGCATCGAGCGGCGGCGCGCCAGCGGCAAACTCGCCAACCTGGAGGCTCTCCTGCAGGAGTCGCCCATCAAGGGCACGACGGCCTTGGGGCACACCCGCTGGGCCACGCACGGCAAGCCCTCCGAGGAGAACGCGCACCCGCACGCGGACTGCGCCAAGTCCCTGGTCGTCATCCACAACGGCATCATCGAGAACTACCTCGAGATTAAGGAGAAGCTCGCGGCCGCGGGCCACGTCTTCGAGTCCGAGACCGATACCGAGACCGCCGCGCACCTCATCGAGGAAAAACTCAGGACCCTGCGCGGCCCCAACGGGGCCCTGCCGCCCCACCTGACCGAACCCCTTTTGTTCGAGGCCGTGCGCCAGGCGCTCTCCGAGGTGCGCGGCGCCTACGCGCTGGCCGTGCTCTGGGACAAGGCCCCGGGCGTGCTCATCGCGGCCAAGACCTCCTCGCCGCTCATCATCGGCCTGGGCCAGGGCGAAAATTTTCTGGGCTCCGACGTCCCGGCGTTTCTGGAGCACACGCGCGAGGCCGTGTTTCTGGACGACGGCGAGATGGCGGTGTTGAAGCCCGAGGGCTGCACCTATTTCAACCTGGCCGGCAAGCGGGTGTCCAAGTCTCCCGTGCACATCCCCTGGGACCGGCGCACCGCGGAAAAGGGCGGCTTCCGCCACTTCATGATGAAGGAAATCCACGAGCAGCCCGAGGCCTGCGAGGACACGCTGCGCGGGCGGCTTTTGCCGCTGCATGACGGGGTCTTGGAGCGCGAGTGCGGCCTGAAGGCCCAGGCGCTCAAGGATTTGCGCCGCATCCACGTCGTGGCCTGCGGCACCGCGCTCAACGCCGGCCTCATCGCCAAGTACTGGATCGAGGACCTGGCCGGGGTGAGCGTGATGGCGGAGCCCGCCAGCGAGTTCCGCTACCGCGGCGCGGTCGTGGAGCCCGGCGATCTGGTGCTGGCGATTAGCCAATCCGGCGAGACCGCCGACACGCTGGCCGCGGCCAAGCTCGCGCGCGAGAAGGGCGCCAAGATTCTCTCCGTGTGCAACAGCGTGGGCTCGGCCCTGACCCGCGCCTCGGACTTCAACCTCTACACCCACTGCGGCCCCGAGTTCGGCGTGGCCTCGACCAAGGCCTTTCTGGGCCAGCTCTCGGCCCTGGCCGCCTTCGCGGTGCACTGCGCGTCCGCGCGGGGAACCGTCGACGCCTTCCGCGGGCGCGAGCTCATCGACGAGCTGGTGAAGCTCCCGGCCCTGGTGCGCCGCGCGCTCAAGACGGACGCCCGCGCGCTCGAGATCGCCAAGCGCTACTTCAAGAAGGAGCACTTTCTTTTCATCGGCCGCGGCCTCAATTATCCGGTGGCCCTGGAGGCGGCCTTGAAGCTCAAGGAAATTTCCTACATCCACGCCGAAGGCTACGCCGCGGGCGAGTTGAAGCACGGCCCCATCGCGCTGTTGGACCGCGACATGCCGGTCGTGGCCGTGGCCACGCGCGCGAAGACCGCCGAGAAGATGCTCTCCAACATCGAGGAGGCGCGCGCGCGCGGCGCGCAGATTATCGCCGTGGCCACCGAGGGCGACGCCGCGCCCCGGGCCGCGGAGACCCTCCTCGTGCCCGCGGCGCCCGAGTTCCTGGCCCCCGCGGTCAACATCGTGCCCCTGCAGCTTTTGGCCTACCACATCGCGGACCTGCGCGGCTGCGACGTGGACCAGCCGCGCAACCTGGCCAAGAGCGTCACGGTCGAGTAGCGCCGTGGCCGCGGCTTTGGGCGTCGACATCGTGGACATCCGCCGCATCCGAGAGGCCGCCCGGCGCCGGCCGAAATTCCTGCCCCGGGTCTTTACGCCCGAGGAAATCGCCTACTGCAGGACCAAGAGCGATCCGTGGCCGCACTTCGCCGTGCGCTTCGCGGCCAAGGAGGCGGTCTGGAAGGCCGCGGGCATGAAGGGGATTTTCTTGAAGGACATCTCCGTCGCGCGCGACGCCTCGGGCCGGCCTTGGGCGCTCATCCGCGGCCGCAAAAGGCCCGGAATCGAAATCTCGCTTTCGCACAGCCGCGACTACGCGGTCGCGGTCGCCATGAAATCCCGATGATCCGCCCGCCGCGGCCGAAAATCCTCTCGCGCCGGGAGCTGCGCGCGGCCTTGACGCCGCGGCGGCCCGGCGATCACAAGGGCGTCTTCGGCCACGTCCTCGTCGTCGCGGGCTCGCGCGGGATGGCCGGCGCGGCGATCCTCTCGGCCCGCGCCGCGGCGCGCTCCGGGGCGGGCCTGGTCACTTCGGCCGTGCCGCGCGGGCTTCAGGACTTGGTCGCGGGCCAAGTCCCCGAGGCGATGACGCTGGGCCTGGCGCAGAGCCCGGCGGGCGCCTTCTCGCCGGCCGCGGCCGGCGAGCTCGCGCGCGCGGCCGAGAATAAAAACTTCACGGCGATGGCCGTCGGCCCGGGCCTCTCGCACCGGCCCGAGGCGGCCAAGTTTTTGCTCAGGCTCTTGGCCGCGGTCAAGACACCGGCCGTTTTGGACGCCGACGCGCTCAACATCCTGTCCGCATGCGAGCGGGGCGAAGTCCGGCGCCTGCTGGCGCGCCCGGGCGGCTGCGTCGTCACGCCGCACCCGGGCGAGATGGCCCGCGCCTTGAGGACCACCACGGCCCGCGTCGAGGCCGCGCGTCCGGCCGCGGCGCTGGCCTTGTCGCGCCGCTGGGGCTGCGCGGTCCTGCTCAAGGGGCGCCGCACGCTCGTCACGGACGGGTGGAGCCTTTGGATGAACGCGACCGGCGGGCCGGCCCTGGCCAAGGGCGGCTCGGGCGACGTTTTGACCGGACTCTTGGCGGGACTTTGGGCCCAGCGCCTGGCCTCGGGCCGGGGTCCGAGCGACGCCGCCCAATCGGCCGCGCTGGCCGCGTGGCTCCACGGCAAGGCGGGCGAGGCGGCCGGGCGCCTCGCCACGCCCTGGGCTTCGACCGCGTCCTTGGTCGTCGAAAAATTTCCCGAGGCTTTTAAAGCGCTATGACCGCGTCCTCGTCCCGGAGCTTCGTGACCCGGAGCGCTGCCGAGACCGTGGCCCTGGGCCGGCGGCTGGGAAAAGCCCTGCGCGGCGGAGACGTGGTTCTTCTTTCGGGCGACTTGGGCAGCGGCAAGACGACTCTGGCCAAGGGCATCGCGGCCGGCGCGGGCTTTAAGGGCCTGGTCGCGAGCCCGACCTTTACGCTGGCGCACACCTACCGCGCGCGGCGCGGCGCGGTCTACCATCTTGATCTCTACCGCATCGCCGCGGCCGAGTCGGGCGACATCGGCATCGAGGACTTCCTGGCCGACGCCTCGGGCGTCTGCCTCATCGAATGGCCCGCCGCCGCCCAGGCCTATTGCCCGAAAGACCGCCTCGAGGTCTCTCTCGCGGTGGCGCCGCGCGGGCGCCGCCTGAAGTTCCGCGCGCGCGGCCCCAGGGGGCGCGCGGTGCTCAAGGCGCTGGGGCGGGCATGAACATCCTCGCGGTCGACTCCTCGGGGCCGGACTTGAGCGTGGCGCTTTTGTCCCGCGGAAAGATTTATTCCCTTTCGCGCCGCGGCTCCGCCAGGCCCCACGACGAGACGATTTTTCCCGCCGCGGCGGAAATCCTGCGCCGGGCCCGCCTGGCGCTCAAGGACTTGGACGCCGTCGCCGCGGCGGCGGGCCCCGGGCGCTTCACCGGCATCCGCATCGGCATGGCCTACGCCGCGGTCACCGCGGGGACGCTGGGCGTTCCGGCCCTTTCCGTTTCGCGCCTGGAGGCGGCGGCCTTCGCTTTCGCGCGGGGCGGCCGGCGCTGCCCGGCCTTGACGGGCCCGCGCGGGGAAGTGTTCCATCAGGGCTTTTCCGGCGCGGCCGGCCGCGCGCCCACGCCCGCCGCCAAGCCCGCCTGGGCCGAGGCCGCGGCGTGGCCCGCGGCGAAGGCCCAATGGGAGAAGCGCGGCTTCGCGGTGTTCGAGGCCGCGCCCGGCGCCCGGGATCTTCTGGCGCCCGCGGCCGCGGCGCTTTCGGGCGGCAAGCGTCCCGCCTTCGAGCCGCTCTACTTGAAGACCGCCGGCTATGAAAAACGACGGCATCCGACCGGCCCGGCCTGCTGATTTAGACGCCCTTCTGGCCATCGAGGCCCGCTGGCCCACCGCGCCCGGCTGGAGCCGCGCGCAGTTCGAGCGCGAGATGTCCTGGGAGCGCTCGTACTTCGTCGTGCTGGAGGAAAACGGCGCGGTCGCGGGCTACGCCGGCCTGTGGGAGATCCCGCCCGAGGGCCAGGTGACCACGATCGCGGTGGCTCCCGAGTCGTCGGGGCGCGGCCTGGGCCGCCGGCTCTTGAACGCGCTTTTGGGGCGCTGCCGGGAGCGGGGCCTTTCGAGCGTCACTCTCGAAGTCAGCGCGAAAAACCCGGCGGCCATCGCCCTCTACGAGTCGTCGGGCTTCCGCGTTGTGGGCCGGAGGCCAAAATTCTATAATGACGGCTCCGATGCCCTCTTGATGGATCTCTCCCTTGAAGCCTCTTAAGCGCGCGGCCGTTCTGGCGGCCCTGGCCCTGGCCCTGGGCCTTTGGGCGCCTCGGGCGGCTCTCGCGCAGGACGCCGCCGCGGCTTCCGCGCGCAATCCCGGCCTGGATTTTTACTTGAAGGCCCTGCTGCTGGAAAACCGGGGCGACAGCGCGGGCGCGCTCAAGGCCTACCGCGCCGCGTTGGAGCGCGATCCGGACTCCGCCTATCTTCTGCGCCAGGCCGCCCGGGAGGCCCTCAACTCCAACGACGCGGCCGAGGCCGGGGACTGGGCTCGGCGGGCCGTGGCCGCGGACTCCTCGGACGCCAAGTCCTACCTGCTTCTGGGCCAGGTCGCCTGGTCCGCGGGCGAGAAAGACGCGGCCCTCTCGGCCTTCGAGCGGACGCTGGAGCTTAATCCGGCCTCCGCCGACGCGGCGTTTTCCGAGGCCGAAATCCTCGCCGTGGACTCTCCGGCCCGGGCGCTTGGGTTTCTGGAGGCATTTTTGACGCGCAACCCGGCCGAGGCGTCCGCGGTCCGCTACGAGCGGGCCAAAATCGAGATCATGGCGGGGGACTTGGACCGGGCCCGCGGGGAGCTGGAGTCCGCCGCGTCCATGGATCCGGAGCTGGACACCCTGGAGGGCCGCTACGCCCTGGCCCAGGCCTACGAGGTCAGGGCGGACACGGCGTCGGCGCTCGCCCAGTACCGCGTCATCCTGGACCAAGCGGGGCCCAGCGCCCCGCTGCTCGATCACATGGGGGACCTTCTTCTCGAGGAGAACGACGGCCGGGCGGCGCGCGCGCGCTTTTTAGCCGCGCACGAGCTCTCGCCCTCGGACGCGGAGGCCGACGACTATCTGGCCGCGGACGCGGAGGGCCGGGGGGACTTTCCCGCCGCGGCGGCCTTCATCAGCTCGAGCGCGGCCCTGGGGCAGGATCCGGCGCTCTCCTTGCGCCTGAGCTACGATTTGACGCAGATGGACCAAACGCCCGCGGCGGTCAGGGCCCTCGAGCGCGCGCACGCGCTCTGGCCGGACAACATCGAGGTTTCCTATTTCCTGGCCCTGGGCCGGCGGGATCTCGGGCAAAACGCCGCGGCCGAGGCGCTTTTGCGCTCCGTCGTGAAGGCGCGGCCGGATTTCCGCGACGCGCGCTACCAGCTGGGAAGCCTGCTTGAGTCCGAGGACAGGATGGCCGAGTCGGAAAAGGAGTTCGACGCGCTTCTTGCGCGCGACCCCAACGACGCCGCGGCCCTGAACTATTTGGGTTATTCGCTGGCCGATCGGGGCCTGCAGTTGGCCAAGGCCGAGAGCCTGGCCGGCCGGGCCGTCAAGCTCGATCCGAACAACGGCGCCTACGTCGACTCCCTGGGCTGGGCGTACTTCAAGGAGGGCCGCTCGACCGAGGCGGTGAGCGAACTCGCGCGCGCCGTCTCCCTCATCCCGGACGACGAGACCATCTGGAAGCACCTGGGCGAGGCCTACGCGCAGAAAGGCGACTGGCCGGCGTCCTGGAAGGCCCTGATGCGCTCCGCGTCCTTGGCCGCGCCGAAATTTTCCGGCGACTCCCTCGCCCGGCCCGCGCGCAAGCGCCTCCTGGCCGCGCAGTTGGGGCCGCTCTATCTCAAGTATCTCGCCGCGGCGCAGGGCGGCGTCGAGCGCGTCTCGGGCCTCTGCGCGGTGCGCGGCAAGGTTCTGGGCCGGACATTCTCGTTTTCGGGCCTCATCTCCTTCCGCGGGCCCGGCGACCTCGACCTGGAGTGGACGGGCCCGCTGTTCACGCCGATTGCGGACTTTCGCCTGGATGAAAAAGGCCTGCGCGTCTCCGCCGGGGCGCTGGAAGCGGCGGGCTTGGACCCCGCCGCGGTCAAGGCCGCGGCCGGCGCGGCCTTGGAGCTTTTGCGCGGCTACTTGAGCGGCGCCGTCTACGCGCAGTCCTCGGCGCGCTACGCCGATCCTTGGTTTTCCAAGTCCCGGCTGGAGGGGCCGGACTGGACCCTGGCCTTGGGCCGCGGCGGGCTCTTCGTCTCCGAGGTGCGTTCGCCGCGGTGGCCGGGCGTGGTCCTGCGGCTGCGCCGCTTCTCCTTTCAGAACGGCCGCGCCCTGCCGCGCGAGTTCGTCTTCTCCGGAAGGGGCTTCGCGATGGACGTCGTCCTCACGCAGGTCCACGTGCGCTTCTCCCCGCTCTCCGCGGCCGCGTTGGTCCCATGAAAATCCAGTGCCCGGCGAAGGTGAACCTGTTTCTCGAAATCGTCTCCAAGCGCCGCGACGGCTATCACAACATCGCGAGCTTGATGGCCAAGATTCATCTCTACGACGTGCTGGACCTGGACTGGGCGCCGGGCGCGGACTTGAGCTTCGAGGTCCTGCCCGAGGACGGCGCCCCGGCGGTACCGGCGGGCCCCGACAACCTCGTGTTCCGCGCGGCCACGCGCTTGAGCGAGGAAGTGGGCGTCAAGCGCGGCGTGCGCCTGGCCCTGACCAAGAGGATTCCCGTGGGCGCGGGCCTGGGCGGCGGCTCCTCGGACGCGGCCGGGGCGCTTCTGGGCCTGGCCAAGCTCTTCGAACTGCCCAAGGGCGCCGAGACCAGGAAGCTTCTCTTCGACATCGGACGAAGCCTGGGCGCGGACGTGCCCTTTTTCCTGCAGCCCGCGGCGTTCGCGCTCGCGCGCGGCATCGGCGACCGGCTTAAACCCCTTAAAGTGCGGCACACGCTGCCCTACATGATCCTGGCCTACCCCGCGGTCGCGGTCTCGACGGCCGAAGCCTACAAGGCGCTGCCCAAAGCGCCCCGCTCCGGCGTGTTGACAAGGCTGTCCCAGCTTGATAAACTGGCCCGGGGCCTGGAAAAGGGCCGTCCCCTCGAGAATCTTTCGGGACTTTTCTTCAATCGCATGGAGGAGGCCCAAATCGACTCCCTGCGGACGGTGGAGCAGGCCAGGGCCATCCTCGAGAAGGCGGGGCTTTCGGGCGTGCGCATGTCCGGGTCCGGATCGTCGGTGTTCGGGTTCGCCGCGTCGCACGAAGAGGGGAAGCGGGTCCTGGCGCGCCTTTCGGGGTATCCCTGGAAAGTTTTTTTGACATCCTTGGGCGGCTGACGCGTTGCGAATAACGGAAATTCGGGTTCATCTGCGGGAAGAAGACAAGTTGAAGGCCTTCGCCACCGTGACCTTCGACGACTGCTTCGCCGTGCGAAACATGAAGATCATCTCCAGCAACAAGGGGCTCATCCTCTGCATGCCGTCGCGGCGCCTGCCCGACGGCACCTACCAGGACGTCGCCCATCCGGTCACGGCCGAGTTCCGCAAGGCGCTCGAGGACAAGGTTCTGGCTTCTTATCAGGACGAGCTCAAGAAGAAGGCGGCGCCGCCCGCGGGACCGGCCTCCGGCGGCGCGCGATGACGGATTTGCGCCGGAGACTCCCAGGTGGTGTAATGGTAACACAGCGGACTTTGAATCCGCTATTCCTGGTTCGAGTCCAGGCCTGGGAACCAGGGCGGCCATGAAGCGCGGGCAAGCGCGGGAGCTGGGCGTGCTGGTCCTGGCCGCCGGCGCGGGCACGCGCATGGCCTCCGTCACGCCCAAGGTGCTCCACCCCATCGGCGGGCGGCCCATGATTTTCCACGTGCTGCGCGCGGCCAACGCCTTGAAGCCCGCCGAAATCGGCGTGGTCGTCGGCCACCAGGGCGACGCGGTCAAGTCCGCCTGCGAGGCCATGGCCAGGGACGGCGGCGTGGCGCGCCCGCTGGCTTTCGTGCGCCAGAAGGAGCCCAAGGGCTCGGCCGACGCGGTGATGACCTCCTTGTCCTTTCTCAAGAAGTTCAAGACCGCGGTGGTGCTCTGCGCCGACGCGCCCTTAATCACCTATGAGAGCCTCTACGCTCTTTTGCGCCTGCATCAGGAGCAGAAAAACCAGGTGACGTTTTTGACCGCGCGCGTGCGCAACCCGCGCGGCTACGGCCGCGTGGTGCGAAGCCCGTTGGGAGAGGTTCTGCGCATCGTCGAGGACGCGGTGGCCTCGTCCAAGGAGCTCTTGATTTCCGAGGTCAACTCCGGGGTCTACTGCTTCGAGACCTCGGCCCTGGCCGCGGCCTTGAAGGCGGTCTCGCCCAAGGGCCCCAAGAAGGAATTCTTCCTGACCGACGTCCTGGAGGTCGCGCGCGCCTCCGGCGGGCGCATCGGCGCGCATCTTCTGTCCTCGCCGGAGGAAATCGGCGGGGTCAACACGCGGGTGCAGCTCGCCGAGGCCCAGCGCCGCTTCAACCGCCGCATGCTCGAGCGCCTGATGCTCTCCGGCGTGACCGTCGTCGATCCGGCCTCGACCTGCGTCGACGCCGACGTCGAGGTGGGCCGCGACAGCGTGATTTGGCCGGGCACGGTCCTGCGCGGCAGGACCAAAATCGGCCGCGGCTGCGTCGTCGGCCCGCACTGCCTCATCGACGACTCCGAGGTGGGCGCCGAGTGCGAAATCGAGATGTCGAGGCTTTTGCGCTGCCGCGTGCTCGAGAAGACCAGGGTGGGCCCCTTCGCGCACATCCGCGCGGACTCGGTCCTGGGCCCGCGCGCGCGGGTGGGCAACTTCAGCGAGCTTAAGGCCACGCGCCTGGGCGCGGGCTCCAAGGTCAACCACTTGAGCTACGTGGGCGACGCCGACGTCAAAGAGGACGTCAACATCGGCGCCGGCACGATTACCTGCAATTTCGACGGCCGCGCCAAGCACAAGACGACCATCGAGGCCCGGGCCTTCATCGGCTCCAACGCCACCATCGTGGCGCCCCTGCGCGTCGGTCGCGGGGCCCTGGTGGCCGCGGGCTCGACCATCGACGCGGACGTGCCCGCGGGCGCGCTCGCCTTCGGCCGCGCGCGGCAGGAGAACAAGCCCGGCCGCGCCAAGGACGGCCTGCTTTTAAACGGCGGCCGGAAAATCGCCGGAGGACGCCATGCCTAGGACCAAGGCCGCGCCCGCGCCGGCCAAGACCGAGCCCGTGCGCATCTTCCCGCGCTTCAAGATTTTCTCCGGCAACGCCAACCGGGCGCTCTCCGAGGACATCTGCCGCTACCTGGGCGCGGCCCCGGGCCGCGCGCGCGTCACGCGCTTCGCCGACGGCGAAATCAACGTGCAGATCGACGAGAACGTGCGGAGCATGGACTGCTACGTCGTCCAGCCCACCTGCCGCCCGGTCAACGAGAACCTGATGGAGCTGCTCATCATGATGGACGCGCTGCGCCGCGCCTCGGCAGGGCGCATCACCGCGGTCATCCCCTATTTCGGCTACGCGCGCGCGGACCGCAAGACCGCGCCCCGCGTGCCCATCTCCTCCAAGCTCGTGGCCAACCTCATCACGGTCTCGGGCGCGCACCGCGTCATCACGGTGGACCTGCACGCCGCGCAGATCCAGGGCTTTTTCGACATCCCGGTCGACCACCTCTACGCCGCGCCCATTCTCCTGGACTACATCCGCAAGAAGGGGCTTGAGGACCTGGTGGTGGTCTCGCCGGACGTGGGCGGCGTCGAGCGGGCTAGGGCCTTCGCCAAGCGCCTGGGCGCGCACCTGGTCATCATCGACAAGCGCCGGCCGCGGCCCAACGAGGCCTCGGTCTACAACATCATCGGCGACGTAGACGGCAAGACCGCGCTCATCCTGGACGACATGGTCGACACCGCGGGCACGCTGACCAAGGTCGCCGCCAAAATCAAGGCCGCCGGCGCCCGGCGCATCTTCGCCGCCTGCTCGCACGGCGTGCTCTCCGGCCCCGCTTTGGATCTCATCGAGAAGTCGGACATCGAGGAGATGATCCTCACCGACTCCATTCCCATCAGGAACCTGGACGGCGGGAAGTTCAAGGTCCTCTCCATCGCCCCTTTGATGGGCGAGGCGATTTCACGCAACCACGAGGGCAAGTCCATCAGCGCCCTTTTCGTCTAATATACTCGAGGTCAAAAAAACATGGAAGACATCAAATTGACGGCGGAAAAAAGGCCCTCCAAGGGCACCAAGAAGGATCTCTCGTCCCTGCGCGCGCGCCTGCGCGTGCCGGGCATCGTCTACGGCGAGGGCAAGCCGGAGATTTTAGTGGAGGTGGCGGAGAAGGACATCCTCGCCGCGCGCAAGAAGGGCGGCGTCAACGCCATCCTGCACCTGGAGCTGGGCGGCGCGACCGAGACCGTCATCGTCAAGGAGCTCCAGAGGCATCCGGTTTCCTCCCAGCTCTGGCACGCGGACTTCCAGCGCATCTCCATGACCCGCAAGATCACGGCCAAGGTGCCGCTGCGCATCAAGGGCGAGGCGCCGGGCGTCAAGAACTCGGGCGGCGTGCTCCAGCACGAGCTGCGCGAGCTGACCTTAAAGGCCCTGCCCGCGAAGATTCCCCAGTTCATCGACGTGGACGTCTCGAACCTGGAGCTGCACAAGCACATCGCGGTCAAGGACCTGTCCCTGGGCGGCGACGTCGAAGTCGTGGAGGCTCCCGAGCACATCGTGGTGCACGTGACCATCGCCAAGGTCGAGGAAGCGGCTCCCGCTCCCGCGGCCGCGGACGCCGCCGCGGCGGGCGCGGCTCCGGCCGAACCCGAGCTCAGCCAGGTCAAGGGCAAGAAGGACGAGGAAGGCAAGCCCTTGCCCAAGGAAGCCAAGGAGGGCGGCAAGGAAGGCGGCAAGGAAGCCGCCCCCAAGGGCAAAGAAGGCGGCGCGGCTCCGGCGAAGAAGTAGCCGCGGACCCGCTTGGCGGAGCTGCGACTCGTCGTGGGCCTGGGCAACCCCGGCCCCCGCTACGCCCGCACGCGGCACAACGTCGGCTGGCGGCTGGTGGACTTTTTGGCCGGCCCGGACGCGGCCTGGAAGAACTTCAAGGGCCTGGGCGCCTGCGCGGACGCGGGAGGCTTTTTGCTGGCCAAGCCGGAGACCTTCATGAACGACTCGGGCCGCTTCGTGCGCGCCTTCGCGGCCTTCCGCCGGATTTCGCCCGCGGAAATCCTGGTCTGCTACGACGAGCTCGATTTGCCCTTCGGGCGCCTGCGCTTGAAGCCCTCCGGCTCCGCGGCCGGGCACAAGGGCATGGGCTCCATCATCGCGGAGCTGGGCACCGAGGAGATTCCCCGGCTGCGCCTGGGCGTGGGGCCCAAGCCTCCCCAGGCCGACGGCGCGGCCTTCGTGCTGGGCCGCTTTTCCCCGGATGAGGAAAAAACCCTGGGCGGCGTGCTCGAGGCCGCGGCCCAGGCCGCGCGCCTGGCCCGGGCGGAAGGCCTGGAGGCGGCCATGAACCGCTTCAACGGGGCGGCCGCGCCATGAAGCCGCTGTTGCTCTCCCTGAGCGCCGTTTTTTTCCTGCTGGGCTTCGGCTATCTCTACCGCCCCGATCTGGTCTCCCGCCTGATGTCCTTCCTGCGCGACTACGTCTTGAACGACAGCCACATGATTCTGGAGCGCAAGAAGTGGGGGGCTTTTTTTCTGCTGGCGGGATTCTTCCTTCTTTACGTCGGCCTGGGCGGGATGGCGAGGCGCTAGCGCGGTGAAAGACTTAAAAGGCATGGCGGAGCAGGCTTTGGCGGACATCCGCGCGCGCCTGCCCGCGGGAGCGGAGGCGGAGATCTATCTCTCCCGCAGCGCCGGGCGCGGCGTCGAATTGCGCCGCGGCCGCCTGGACGCCGTGGAGGACTCCGAATCCTCCGGCGCGGGCCTGCGCGTCATCCACGAGGGGCGCGCGGGCTTCGCCTCCTGCGGCGGCCTGGAGCCGGAAAAAATACGCGGGCTCGCCGCGCCCGCGCTGGCCCAGCTCAAGCACTCCTCCGGCGACTATTTCCGCGCGTTCGCGCCGGCGGCCGCGGCGGAGGGCGCTCCGGCGGGTCCCCTGGCGGCGACGCTTTGGGACGAGTCCGTGCTCACCGGCCCCTGGAAGGAAAAAGAGGAGAGCTTGAAGGCCCTGTGCGCGGCGGCGCAAGCCGCGGACAAGCGCGTGGGCGACGTTCTGCGCGCGGGCTATCACGAAGGGCGCGGGGAGAGCGCGACGGCCAACACGCGGGGGCTTCTCTCCTGCGAGCGCGGCACCTTCGCGGGCGCCGGCGCCTCGGTCCTGGCTCTTCAGGACGGCGAACGCCAAATCGGCTCCTCCTCGGCCTCGGCCCGGAAGGGCGGCGGCTTCGACTTCAAGCGCCTGGGCGAAACGGCCGCGCGGCGCGCCTGCGCGCTTTTGGGCGCGCGCCAGGCTCCCAGCGGGCCCCGCGCCGTGATTTTCGATCCGTGGATTTCCGGCGAGTTCGTCGACTTGATCGCGGATCTCCTGTGCGCCGACGCGGTCCAGAAGGGCAAGTCGCTCATGGCCAGGAAGGTCGGCCTCAAGGTCGCCTCGCCCCTGGTCACCTTCGTCGACGATCCGCGGCTGCCCGGCGGGACGGCCAGCTCCCTCTACGACGACGAGGGCTGCGCGACCAAGCGCAAGACCATGATCAAGGACGGCATCCTGCAGGACTACTTCTACGACGTGTATTGCGCCAATAAGGACGGCCGGCGCACCAACGCCAGCGCCGCGCGCGGCTCCTACCGCGGCCGGCCCGGGCCGGCCGCCTCCAATTTTTACCTCGCGCCCGGCAAGGACAAGCGCGACGACATCATCGCCGGGACCAAGAAGGGCGTCCTGGTCCTGGAGGTCATGGGCATGCACACGGTGGATCCCGTCTCCGGGGAGTTTTCCATTGGGGTCTCGGGCCTGGAGATAGACGGCGGCCGCCTGGGCGCGCCTCTGCGCTCGGCCATGATTTCCGGGAACCTGCTCGACGTGCTCTCCCGCGTCGACGCCGTCGGCTCGGACCTCGCCTTCTACGGCTCCACGGGCGCGCCCACCTTCCGCGTCGCCGAGCTCTCGGTCGCCTAGCCGGACGGCCGCCGGCGCTCCGAAACCCGTCCGCCCCCGAACCCCGGGAAACCCATCCCGGGTTTCCCTCCGGCCTTCGGCCGGAGCCTCCCTTCCCCACGGGGTCCGGCCTGGTTTTCGGAGCGCCGGCATGGACCTTCTCTTCTCTGCTTCGGCGCGGTTTCTCTTCGTCAACGCCCGGGACGGGCGCGATCCGGAGCGAGATGAGCCCGAGAGCGCTCTTGACGGGGCGAGCGCAGGACGCGCCCGTCCCGGGCGCAAACGCAAGGGCAAACAGCGCCGGCGGGTCCGCTAGCGCGCGATCCGGTTGACGACCACGTCGGCCTGGCTGGAGCCGTTGGGCACGGGGTCGGGGCGGCGCCCTTCCAGGTCGCCGGGCCGGAGCTTGCCCACGTCTCCGCGAGAGTTTTCCTCCACTTCGATGAGGAAGGGCCCGCCGGGCGGCCCGCCCGGCAGCAGCAGATCGGGAGCGCCTAGGCGGTAGAAGACCGGAAAGACGGGATTGACCACGCGGCGCACGGCCACGGGCACGCCGCCCATGTTCTTGGCGACGACGAAGAGGACCGAGTTGGGGCGCTGGGCGCGGGAGCGCAGCGGGGTCGAGACCGTGACCGTGCCCGAGAGCGAGAAGCCCCTGGCCCGGCAGGCGCCCAGGGCCAGCGCGGCGGCGGCGCCGGCCGCCAGGAGGACGCGGGCGCGCGAAGCCCGGACCGCCCGGGTCACGCCGGCGCGGTTTCCTGGTGTTCCGGCCTCAGGGCCAGGTAGAGATAGGCGCCGGTGACGGCCAGGGCGACCAGGGAGAACAGCGGGATGCGCGCGGGCATGAAGAGGAAGATGATCTGCACCGCGATGATGAGCGTCTGGGCGTAGGCCGAGAGGTTGAAGAGCTCGGCGTAGGCCCGCCCGGCGTGGAGCGCGTTGTTCAAGGCCATCGCGACCAGGGAGTAGAAGAGCGAGGAGACGAGCTTCCAGACCAGGAACACCACGAAAAGCCCGAAGATCGCGGCGGGGTAGAGGATGCGGTTCAAGAGCGCGCCCGCCTCCTTGTAGAAGGCGGCGTCCAGGGTCACGGGCTTCTCGGTCTTGGTGTCCGAAAAGCTGCGGTCCTCGATGGTGCCGTTGGGCCGGCGCAGGTAGAAGTCGGACTGGGTCAGGTAGGCCGTCACCCCCGAGTCGTCCATGTCCTTCTCCGTGACGGGCGCGGTGCGGGTCGTGTCGATGGCCACGGCCACGTCCTGGTAGGCGGGATCGCGCAGCACCACGGGCATGGCCGCGGGCGAGGTGAACTTGCCGTTGTCGAAGGTCAGGACCGGCGCGGACTTGGCCAGCCAGTCGAAGGTCTGATCCAGGGCGGGACCGACGCGGACTTTCAAAGCGACGGCGCCCAGGACGCAGAAAATCGCGGCCAGGTACACGAGGTAGAGCAAGGTGCGGGAGAAGGCCTGCTTGGCGATCTTCCGGTAGAAAGAGACGCTGGTAATCGCGTTGACGGGATCGAGGAGAATCATGGGCCTAGTTTAGCACGGGCGGCTTCGCGCGCGCAAATGCTCCGCACGGCGCGCGGCGGCTTGACAGGGGCGCGGTCGGGAGGCTACCCTTTGAGGCGTGAACTTCAAAACCTCGCCCGCGGCCCTGCCCGAGGTCCTGCTTGTTGAGTTCGGGCGCATCCAGGACGAGCGCGGATTTTTCGCCGAGACGTATAAGGAAAAGGACTTCGCGGCCCTAGGCTTGCCGCGCTTCGTGCAGGACAACGCGTCCCGCTCAGCCCAAGGCATTCTGCGCGGCCTGCACTACCAGTTGAACCCCGCCGCGCAGGGCAAACTGGTGCGCTGCACGCGCGGCCGCGTCTTCGACGCCGCGGTGGACATCCGAAAGGACTCGCCGCGCTGGGGCAAGTGGGCCGCGGTCGAGCTTTCCGAGGACAAGCCCCTCATGATCTACGTGCCGCCCGGCTTCGCGCACGGCTTTTTGGCCTTGACCGACGGCGCCGAGGTGCTCTACAAGACGACCGCGTATTACTCGCCCGAGCACGAGCGGTGCCTTTTGTGGAACGACCCGGCCGTGGGCGTCCCCTGGCCGATCAGGGAGCCCGCCCTCTCGCCCAGGGACGCGCGCGCGCCGCTCTTGAAGGACGCCGAGACGAACTTCGAGTTCGCGTTCCCGCTCTAGCGGTTGCGGCCTGTCCCCTCGCTCGCCCCGTCAGGAGCGTTGTCGGGCTCATCTCGCTCGGTGACCAAGCCGCAACCGCTAGAGACTCCGGACTGGATTTGAGCGGGCGCCCCGGAAACCCGGGATGGGTTTCCCGGGGTCCGGGGACGGCCGGGTTCCGGGGCGCCCGCTAGCCCAGGAGATCGCGCAGGATTTCGGGCGCGTCCTCGGGCTTGACGCCCGAGCGCCACTCGCCGCCCGGGTAGACGAAGAGGTTGGGGCCGTGCGCGCACAAATCGAGGCAGCCGGACTTGGCCACGCGGATTTTGCCCTTCAAGCCCGCGTCCTTGACCGCTTTCTTGAGCGCCTCGCAGAGCTCCGCGCCGCCGCGGCCGGGGTTGGCGCAGGCCTCGCGCCCGTCCGTGCGGACGTTGGCGCAGACGAAGACCGTCTTTTGGTAGGGGACGCTTTTCTTTTCCATGCGTTTTTCGGGGCCCCGGACGCCATAATGTACAATATCCGCGTGCTGAAAACGTCCGTCGGCGTGGGCGCTCTGCGCGTCGGGCCGCGCGGCCGCCGCTACGTCCAAGAGGCGCTCCTGGCCAACCGCCTGTCCTACGGCCCCTTCACCCGCCGCTTCGAGGCCCTCTTCGCGCGCCTGCACGGCTGCCGTCATGCGGCGTTCTGCAGCTCCGGGACCAGCGCCCTGCACGTCGCCCTGCAGGCGCTCAAGGAGAAATACCGCTGGAAAGACGGCGACGAGGTGCTGGTCCCGGCGGTGAGCTTCGTGGCCACGGCCAACGTGGTCCTGCACAACCGCCTGCGCCCGGTCTTCGTGGACGTGCGCCAGGACACCTACAACGTCAACCCCGAGCTCATCGAGCGCAGAATCGCGCGCCGGACCCGCGCCGTCATCCCGGTGCACCTGATGGGCCTGCCCGCGGAGATGCCGGCCATCCTCGCGATTGCGCGGCGGCGGGGCCTGAAGGTCATTGAGGACTCCTGCGAGGCGATGTTCGTCAAAAGCGGCGGCAGGCCCGTGGGCTCGATGGGGGACGTCGGCTGCTTTTCCACCTACGCGGCCCATTACGTCACGACCGGCGTGGGGGGC